>JAFAEG010000095.1 GCA_023424095.1 Pseudomonadota bacterium
GCCCCCCGCCGCCGGCCAGACTCCTCCGCCCGAAGGCGCACAGCCGCAAGGCGAGCGTCCGAGCGGCGAGCGTCGCCAGCGCGGTGAAGGCGCCGGTCCGGGCCGTGGCGGCTTCGGCGGTCCCGGCGGCCGTGGTGGCTTTGGTGGCGGCGGCTTCGGCGGTGGTGGCGGCGGCGGCCGCATGCAGTTCAGCCTGTTCCACACCTGGCGCCTCGAGGATCGCGTGCTGATCCGCCAGGGCGTGCCCGAGCTCGACTTCCTCGACGGCTCAGCGGCCGGCAGCGGCGGCGGCACGGCGGAACATCAGATCCAGGCCCGCGCCGGCCTGTTCCGCGACGGCATGGGCGCGCGGCTCGAGGTCGATTGGCAGAGCGGCACCCGAGTCTCGGGCGTCAACGGCAGCGACCTGGAATTCTCGCCCCGGATGAACGTCAATCTGCGCCTGTTCGCCAATCTCGGCCAGCAGCGCGACCTGGTCCGCGCCGTGCCCTTCTTCCGCGGCACCCGCGTGAGCCTGAACATCGACAACCTCCTCGACCAGCGCGTCGAGGTCCGCGATGCGATGGGCAACACCCCGGTCAACTACCAGCCCTATCTGCTGGACCCGGTCGGCCGCAGTTTCACGATCAGCCTGCGCAAGCAGTTCTTCTAAACACACCTAACCCGCGGCTCGCCCGACCCGATCAGCTCGCTTAGCGCCCACACGCAAGCGTCTGCCCGGGCCGGCGAGCCGCCAGGCCCGACATACGCCCCGCCCGCCGTCAGCCCGTTCAGCTCGTCCTCGAGCGCGGGAAACGCCCCGGCCAGCTTCACCCGTCCCCGCTCCATCCGCGCCGCCACCGGCTCCGCCCGCGCGCATTTCCCCCGGCTCGCGCTCACCAGCCTGATCGGCAGCGCATCGTCGACCGCGTGCAGCACGCTCGCCACCATCTCCCCGCCCTGGTTCGCCTCCGCCACCACCCGGCTCGCATCCCATTCCGACGCCGCCGCGGCCACCGCCCGCGCCCACCCTTCCGGGCTCTTGCCCCGCACCGTCCGGTCCGCCAGCACATAGGCCACGCCGTCCGCGCCAAGCCCGCACACCACGATCCCGCACGCATCCCCCTTGGCCGAGGCTGGCGGATCCACGCCCACCACCACCCGCCGCCAGAACGCCTCCCCCGGCCAGCCCGAATCCATCCCCGGATGCCGCTTGAGGTACGGCAGCCTTTCCGCCCCCCGCCCCGGCCCGACTGCATCCCGCGCCGCCACGCCGCTCACCCGCGCCTGCTCCAGCAGCTCGCGCGGAAACAGCGACCCCTCCGGCTCGTCGAACAGCACCCCGTCCAGTTCCTGCCGCCCCAGCCGGGTCCCCTTATAGGTCTCCTCCGCCCACGCCTTGAACGCCCCGGCCAGATGCGCATTCTGAGCCGTCCGCCCATTTGTCTCCACCAGCCCCGGCATCGCCCGCAGCCGCTTCAGCGCCGCCACCGGCCGCGGCGTCGTCGTCACCACCACCTGCGGCCGCATGCCCTTCGCCACATCCCCAAGCCGCAAGCCCATCATCAGATTGTCCAGCGCCCGGTCCGCACTATCCTGCCCCGCGCGGGAGCTTTCCCATTTCGCCAATTCGTCCGCCCAGGCGAAATGATGCTCCGGCCCGCGCAACCCCTCCGGCGCCGCCGCCGAGTAAGCGAACGCCTCCGCCCCGTTCGCGAACCGCAAATGCCCCCGCGTCGGCACCCAGACCATTTCCTCCGCGTCGCCCGACAGGGTCAGCAGCCCGCTCGGCCCCTCGATCATCACCCGGGCGACCTCGTCCGCCGTCCCGCCGAGCAAGGCGATCCGCGCCCCCGGATTGGCCCGCGCCTGCCGCAGCACCCATTCCGCCCCCGCCCGCGTCTTCCCGAACCCGCGCCCCGCCATGATCAGCCAGATCGCCCAGTCGTCGCGCTCGGGCAGCCTCTGCCCGCCATGCGCCTGCCACCCGAAGAAATCGGACCACAGCCCCCGCCGCGCGCAAGGCTCCATCCCGCCCACGAACCGCTCCCAAAGCGCCGAATCCCCACCACAGGCACCCGCCGCCAGCCGGAGCAACGCCCCGTTATCCAATCCCGCCACTGTCATGCTCACCCCGCCACCTATCGCTCCCCGGCGCAGGCCGGGGCCCAGCCCGGCGCGCAGCGCCGCTTTCACTTCCAAGAAGAAGAAGAGGTCGCGGGCGGCTCCGCCGCCAAGCCGCAAAGCCACAAAAAAAGGCGGCAAAGCCGCCCATCAAACCCCCAACCCTCTTCGCGTCTTCCCTGCTTGGCGCCTTGAGCCGAAGGCTCCCAAAACCGTTCTTCTCCGCGCCTCCCCTTCCCTCCTCCGCGCCTCTGCGCGAACGAACTGCCTTCTCTTCCTTCTTCGCGCCCTTCGCAAACCCGCTCATCCTGAGGAGCCGCCGCAGGCGGCGTCTCGAAGGACGCGTGAAACAAGCCTTCCTTCCTAAGCCGCCCCCGCGGCAGGCCCCTCCCCGGTGATCCGCACCCCAAACACCACCAGCCGCTTCACCAGAGCCGCCCGAACCTCCTCGTTCGAAGCCGTCCGCGGCCGCCGTCCCTTCTTGCGCGCCGCCCCGAATGGCGACGCCCCCTCGCCGATCGACTTGCGATGCTCGCGCAGCAAGGCGATCCGCTCCATCGGGTCCATCTCCTGCAGCTCGGGAGCCTCCCAATCGCCGTCCACCTCATATTGGTCGGCCGCGATCTTCGTCTCCAGGCTCTGCGCCTCCACCCGCGCATAGCCCTGCCGAAGGCACCGGTCCCACATCTCGGCAAAGCCCTCGTCCTTCATCCGGTGCTTGAACACCGTCTGATAGCAAATCCCGGCCTTGTGCGCCGCGAACCTGATGTTGCACGTCGCCGCGAACCATTCGAGGAACACCTCCTTGCGCCCCTTGTCGAACAGCTTGCGCTTGCCCTCCTGCACGACCTGGACGCGCCGGTTCTTGCCGGAAGCAATCCGCGTCCCCGAACCCCCATCCTGCGTAGCTTCACGCGAAGCAGTGCCGCTCTTCCTCTTCCCAGTCGCCATCATTCCCTCCTCGTCACCCACATCCTCGTCCAAAGGCTGACTTGCCAGCCGAAGCCTCGGCGAAGGCTGGTCCGCACACGAAAAAGGGCCAAGAAGCTCACGCTCCACGACCCACCCAAACCCGCTGATTTGAACCCTTTACCTTCCGCTCATCCTGAGTAGCGGCTGAGCTTGTCGATGCCGCGTATCGAAGGAGCCTGCCCTGAGGAAACTCAGAGATCCGGGATCCACCTTCAATTCACCAGCTTTGTCGGAATGTACCATATCAGCGTGACGCTGTCAAGGAATATAGCCATATGGGATATATTCGCCGCATGATCGCGTCGGTCGTGCCGAATGTAGGTGCCTCACCGCCTGCGTCGCTACAGGCTTGGACTGCGAAAGCGCCTTGTGACTACAAAGCAGCATGTTGATTGCACAGTATTTCGATCAGGTCCGCGCGATCTATGCCAGCGGCCACGCAACCGAGCATAGCTACCGCCCTGCCCTCCGCGATCTGTTCGAAAGCATCGTCCCCGCGCTCACCGTCATCAACGAGCCGAAGCGGTCAGAGGGCGGCATGCCGGATTTCCTGTTCAACCGGGGCGATATCCCGGTTGGTTGGGCCGAGGCCAAGGATATCGACAAGGACGTTATCCGCTTGAAGGGCTACCCGCGCCGAGAGGTTATGCAGCATATCGTCGGCCACTCAAACGTTGGACTCATGTTCAATAGGCAGACCGCCAAGGAGTATTTCTCGTTCTCTTTCGTCGCAGACAAGATGATTAACCATGGCACATTCTACCTTGGAAACAGGGGCCAAGACTATCTCGCACCACTTTATCGCTACCCGCCCTCTGACGAGCAATCCGACGCCTTCCAAGACTCGTGCCGAGTGCCAAATCTCGACCCCAAACTCTACGCCGCTATCTGCACCGCCGCCGGGATTGATCCCGCCGACCAGGCCGGGCCGGACGATGATTTCCGCGCCGTCACCGGCGATGCGCGACCGAGCGAGGTCAAGGTTTTCGACTATATCTATGGCGTGCTGCACTCGCCCGATTACCGCGCGACCTATACCGAGTTCTTGAAGATCGATTTCCCGCGCATCCCCTATCCGTCCAGCCCTGAAATATTTGCTCATGTCAGCGGGAAGGGCGAGGCGCTGCGCCGTCTGCATCTGATGGAACCCGCCGCGATCGGCGATACGCCTTATCCCTATCACGGCGAGGGTGATGACGTGGTGGCCGCTGGCTATCCCAAGCTGGAGGGCGATCGGGTCCACATCAACAAGGATCAGTATTTCGACAATGTTCCAGCCGTCGCCTGGTCCTTCCACATCGGCGGCTATCAACCCGCGCAGAAATGGCTCAAGGATCGCCGGGGCCACGCTTTGTCGTGGGACGATATCGGCCACTATCAGAAGATCGTCAAAATCCTCGCTGAGACGGATCGGATCATGCAGGAAATCCAACTGCCGCTGGATTAGTGACGCATCGCCTAACCGACACGCCTACCGCTCGCTCTGGTAAATCCCCCCACCTTGCCCCTCCCCCCTCTCTCCGCTATAGGCCCCGCCGTCCGACGGGCGCGAGACTCGCGCTCGCGGCGGTTTGCCTCCTTCCGGTTGGCGCGTAGGGCGCGGCGCAAAGCCGCTCCCCGACGCGCCTTTTTGGCTTGGCGCTCACCGCCGCACCCGCGCTTCACCGGCCCCTAGGACGCATGCTCCGGCAATTCCGCCGGGCATGAACGTGGCTTCATTTCCAAAGACCGGCGGATCCAACCGCCTGGCCGGAAACGACACGAACAAGAGAGACGAAGACAGCTTATGGCAACCACGGCGATGCCGACCCGCGACGATTTCGCGGCCATGCTCAATGAAACCCTCGGTGGCGAGAACGAATCCTTCGAAGGACGCGTCGTCAAGGGCACGATCACCGCGATCGAGAATGATCTCGCCGTGATCGACGTCGGTTTGAAGTCCGAAGGGCGCGTGCCGCTGCGCGAATTCGCCGCCCCGGGCCAGAAGGCCGAAGTGCAGGTCGGCGACGAAGTCGAAGTCTATGTCGATCGCATCGAGAACATGCACGGCGAAGCGATGCTCAGCCGTGACCGCGCCCGCCGCGAAGCCGCCTGGGACAAGCTGGAGAAGCAGCATGAGGCCGGCGAGCGCGTCGAGGGCGTGATCTTCGGCCGCGTGAAGGGCGGCTTCACCGTCGATCTCGGCGGCGCCGTGGCCTTCCTGCCCGGCTCGCAGGTCGACATCCGCCCGGTCCGCGACGTTCAGCCGCTGATGGACCAGGCCCAGCCGTTCCAGATCCTGAAGATGGACCGCCGCCGCGGCAACATCGTCGTGTCGCGCCGCGCCATTTTGGAAGAGACCCGCGCCGAGCAGCGCAGCGGCCTCATCCAGACGCTGGCCGAGGGCCAGATCGTCGACGGCGTCGTCAAGAACATCACCGATTATGGTGCCTTCGTTGATCTGGGCGGCATCGACGGCCTGCTCCACGTCACCGACATCTCCTACAAGCGGGTCAACCACCCGTCCGAGGTGCTGGAGATCGGCGCGACCGTGAAGGTGCAGATCGTCCGCATCAACCGCGAGACGCAGCGCATCTCGCTCGGCATGAAGCAGCTCGAGACCGATCCGTGGGAAGGCGCGACCGCCAAGTACCCGATCGGCGGCGTGTTCAAGGGCCGCGTCACCAACATCACCGAATATGGCGCCTTCGTGGAGCTGGAAGCGGGGATCGAGGGTCTGGTCCACGTCTCGGAAATGTCCTGGACCAAGAAGAATGTGCACCCGGGCAAGATCGTCTCGACCTCCCAGGAAGTCGATGTCGCGGTCATCGAGGTGGACGAAGAGAAGCGCCGCATCTCGCTGGGCCTCAAGCAGGCCCAGGCCAATCCGTGGGAGGCCTTCGCGGCCGCGTTCCCGGTCGGCGCCGAGGTCGAGGGCGAGGTCAAGAACTCCACCGAGTTCGGCCTGTTCATCGGTCTGGATGGCGACGTGGACGGCATGGTCCACATGTCGGACATCGCCTGGGGCGTGTCGGGCGAGGAAGCCCTGAACCTGCACCACAAGGGCGAGATGGTGAAGGCCGTCGTGCTCGACGTGGATGTCGAGAAGGAGCGCATTTCGCTCGGCATGAAGCAGCTTGAGCGTGGCGGCGTTTCGTCCGCGGCGGTCGGCGGCAGCGTCAACAAGAATGACGTCGTCACCGTCACCGTCCTCGAGGTTCGCGACGGCGGTCTGGAAGTGCAGGTCGGCGACGACGGCGCGACCGGCTTCATCAAGCGCACCGATCTGGGCCGCGACCGCGACGAGCAGCGTCCGGAGCGTTTCCAGGCCGGCCAGAAGTTCGACGCTCTGGTGATCGGCTTCGACCGCTCGAAGAAGCCCAACTTCTCGATCAAGGCCCTGCAGATCCAGGAGGAAAAGCAGGCCGTGCAGCAATATGGTTCGTCGGATTCGGGTGCCAGCCTTGGCGACATCCTCGGCGAAGCCTTGAAGCAAAAGAACAGCTAAATCAGACACTTAGCGCAGATTGCGCAAGTCTGAGAGGCGAAAGGGCCGTGCCGTCGGGGCGGCCCTTTTTCTTGCGCCAGCTTGGCCAGGACAAACGATTGACGGGCCGAGGCAGGCGGTCACCGACCGCGCTGACCATCGATCGTTGCGCCCAGGCAACGAAAATGCCACGAATTCGCGTGCTTCTCCATTAAGCGACCTATATCAGCAGCTTGCAGCTTGCCTTCCGGCCAATGTGGTGCGATTAATCTGGGTCAATGTGGTGCCATCTCACGGTGGTGCCAATTTCGAACTTGGGGGCTCCCGTGATCCGCTCGGAACTCGTTCAAAAGCTCTGCGACGATTTCCCTGATCTGACGCAGAAGGAAATCGAGCGCGTCGTCGCCGCCTTCTACGATTCGATCATCGACCAATTGCAGCACAATGGCCGCGTCGAACTGCGCGGCTTTGGGGCCTTCTCCACCCGCGGGCGCGATGCCCGCCGTGGCCGCAATCCGCGCACCGGGGAGCCGGTCGACGTGGACGCCAAGCGCGTGCCCTATTTCAAGCCGGGCAAGGAAATGCGCGAGCGGCTGAACATCGAGACTGTCGCCGCCGACTGATTTCCTGACGGACGGCCTTGCCCGCCGCTCCTGGCGCGGGCAATTTGCCGCGCGTGCGGACGTGGCGGAATGGTAGACGCTGGAGACTTAAAATCTTCTGCCCGACAGGGCGTGCCGGTTCGAGTCCGGCCGTCCGCACCAGGTGTCGATGAGGTGTTCAGACCTTTACGGCCATCCAATCGCACCGGTAGATGCTGACTGGGTCCAGGAATTTGGCCCCCAGCCGCCCGCCGAGCTGCCAGCGCACCTGAGCGTGGACCGGACCGATGCCAGGCAAATCGAGCGAGACGTAGGAGCCGATCAGCACCGGGCGCAGGCATTCGGCCATGAAGCCGGCGGTGGACAAGTCGCACACCGTCACGTCCACGGCCTGCGCGCCATAGCCGCGCAACCTGGCGACCTCAGTCAGTTTGATCCGCACGCTTCGGCGCGGCTGAAAGGCACGGCCCTCCTCCGCTTCTTCGACGATTGGGTTACCTAGACCGATGTCCATGCTACCGGGCCTAGCGGCAAGCAGTGAAGGACCCGTAAAAAGAGCCCCGATGCCGCCGACGAATCGCCCACTCCGCCGCGCCGCGGCCTTTGGCCTGGCCTGCCTTGCCCTGGCCGCCTGCGAGCAGGCGCAGACCGGTCCGGTGCAGATCGTCGCGATCGGGCCCGGCCCCGCCATGCTCAACCCCAATCGCGAGGCGATGACGCCGTCTTCCGCCTTGCTGCTCGATACGGTCGCGCAGGGACTGGTGCGGTTCGACGCGGCGGGCGAGATCGAGCCGGCGCTCGCGCAAAGCTGGATCGTCTCCGACAATGGCCGCCGCTACACGTTTCGCATCCGCCGCACCTTATGGGCGCGCGGCGAGCCGGTGAATGCGCGGCAGGTGGCCGAACGGTTGCAGGCGACGATCGCGCGCAACAGCCGCAACGCCTTGAAGCCCGTGCTGGGCGCGATCGACCAGATCGAGGCGATGACCGACCATGTGCTGGAAATCCGCCTGAAGGCGCCGCGCAGCAATTTCCTGCAATTGCTCGCCCAGCCCGAAATGGCGATCGTCGCGGGCAATGAGGGCACCGGCCCCTATCGGATGGGCGGGGAAGAGGATGGCACCTTCCGGCTGATCCCGCCGCCCCCGGACGAGGATAGCGACGCGCCGGCCGACGCCCGCCCGAACATCATGCTGAGCGGGCGCGATGCGGCCGAGGCCATTGCCCGCTTCGTGCAAGGCGACGCCGATCTGGTCACCGGCGGCACGCTCGCCGACGCGCCGATGCTCAGCGCGGTTGAAATCCCGCGCGAGCGACTGGTCTATGATCCGGCCCGCGGCCTGTTGGGGCTGGCCTTCGTCCGCACCGACGGCCCGTTGGCCGCCGCCCGCTTCCGGCACGCGCTGGCGATGGCGATCGACCGCGAGGCGATCCAGGCACGCTTCAACCTCGCCACGCTGCAACCGCGCATGTCGCTGCTGCCCACCGGCCTCAGCGAGTTCGCCACCCCTGCCGTGCCCGATTGGGCCACCGTGCCGCAAACGGCGCGTCGCGACACCGCCGCCCGCATCGTCGCCGAATATGCCGATGGCGAGCGGCCGCGGCTGCGCGTCGCGCTGCCGGCCGGGCCCGGCTACCGCATTCTCTTCGCCCATATTCGCCGCGACTGGCGGGCGATCGGGGTCGAGGCCGAGGCGGTCGCGCCGGGGGCTCAGGCCGATCTGCGGCTGATCGACGAAGTCGCGCCGGCCGACCTCGTCCCCTGGTATCTGCGCCAGTTCGTCTGCGGCGTCAGCCCGGTGTGCAGCGAGGAAGCCGACCGGCTGCTGGAGACGGCGCGCAACACCCTGGTCCCGGCGGAACGGCAGGCGATGCTCGGCCAGGCCGACCGTTTGCTCGTCGGCACCGGCGCGTACATTCCGATCGGTCAGCCGGTGCGCTGGTCGCTCAGGGCGCCGCGGCTCGACCGCTTCCGTGCCAACCCCTTCGGCCGGCATCCGCCGACGGAACTCATCGGCGAGGACGATTGAGCATGAACGATCCCGCTCCCACCGGCCTGCGCACCCCGGCCAACATCCGCAAGCGGCTCGACCGGATGGAATATCTGCTCGAGCGGGCGGTCCGGATCCCAGGCACGGACAAGCGCCTGGGCCTGGACGTGATCCTCGACATCATCCCCTTCGGCGGCACCGTGATCGCGGCGGCGATGGGGACTTACATCGCCTGGGAAGCGCGCAATCTGGGCGTGTCGAAATGGACGGTCACGCGCATGGCGGGCAATATCGGCTTCGACATGTTGCTGGGCGCGATCCCGATCATCGGCG
The DNA here is from genome assembly GCA_023424095.1 of Pseudomonadota bacterium. Taxonomy (GTDB): domain Bacteria; phylum Pseudomonadota; class Alphaproteobacteria; order Sphingomonadales; family Sphingomonadaceae; genus Allosphingosinicella. The sequence goes on from JAFAEG010000095.1 coordinate 9,468, forward strand.
CGGTGCCCGATTATTTCTTCCGCTCGAACAGCCGGAATCTGCGGCTCGTGCGCAAGTGGATGGACAAGCACCACCCGGCGGACATCCCGGCCGCGCTCGAGCCGCGCTAGGCGGCGATGAAGTCCAGCCCGATGTCGGCGGCGGGCGCGGACTGGGTGATGCGGCCGACCGAGACATAGGTCACGCCACTCTCGGCCTTGGCCCGGATCGTCTCCAGATTGATCCCACCGCTCGCCTCGGTCGGCACCCGGCCGCCGACGAGCTGCACCGCTTCGCGCAGGGTCGCGGCGTCCATATTGTCGAGCAGCAGATGCGTCGCCCCGGCCTCAAGCGCCGGCGCAATCTGTTCGATCCGGTCGACCTCGACGATGATCTCCTTGATCCCGGCCGCGACCGCGCGGCGCACCGCTTCGTCGACCGAGCCGGCGACGCCGACATGATTGTCCTTGATCATCGCCGCGTCCCACAGGCCCATGCGATGGTTCTTCGCGCCGCCCATGCGGGTGGCATATTTCTCCAGCACCCTCAGGCCCGGCAGCGTCTTGCGCGTATCCAGCAGGGTCGCGCCCGTGCCCGCAATCGCATCGACATAGGCCCGAGTCAGCGTCGCGATGCCCGACAGATGCTGAACCGTGTTCAGCGCCGACCGCTCCGCCGTCAGCATCGAGCGCGCATTGCCCTTGAGCCGCATCAGATCGGAGCCGGCCGCAACCGCCTGGCCCTCTTCGACCAGCAATTCGATCTCCACCGCCGGATCGAGCGCGCGGAAGAAAGCCTCGGCGATCGGCAGGCCCGCGACCACGATCGCGTCGCGGCTGTCCATCGTCCCCGCGAAAACCGCGTCCCCCGGAATCACCGCGGCGGAGGTGATGCAGCCGGCATCACCGAGATCCTCGGCGAGCGTGGACGCGACGAAGGCGCCGAGATCGAAGCGATCGAGCTGAAATGCCACGATGGGGTCAGTCGCCGCTGACGAGCGGCTTGCCGACGTCGCCCTTGCCGACCGTGCCGCCGGCCATTTCCAGCATGCGGTCGAGCGGCTTCTTCGCGGCGATGCGCAGATTTTCCTCGATCTCGATCCGCGGCTCCAGATCGCGCAGCGCGAGGTAGAGCTTCTCCAGCGTGTTCAGCGCCATGTACGGGCACATGTTGCAATTGCAGTTCCCGTCCGCACCGGGCGCACCGATGAAGGTCTTGTGCGGCGCAGCCTTCTCCATCTGGTGCATGATGTGCGGCTCGGTCGCGACGATCATCACCTCGCTGGGGCTGGCCAAGGCATGTTCCAGGATCGAACGGGTCGAGCCGACATGATCGGCATGGTCGAGCACGTGCGGCGGGCATTCCGGATGCGCCAGCACCGGCGCGCCTGGATATTGCGCCTTCAGCTTCAGCAGCTCGGTCTCGCTAAACGCCTCGTGCACGATGCACACGCCCGGCCACAGCAGCATGTCGCGCCCGGTCTTGCGGGCCAGATAGCCACCCAGATTGCGGTCCGGGCCGAAGATGATCTTCTGTTCCGGCGGAATCTGCTTGAGGATGATGTCGGCGCTGCTCGACGTGACGATGATGTCGCTGAGCGCTTTCACCTCGGTCGAACAATTGATGTAGGTGAGCGCGATATGGTCCGGATTGGCCTCGCGGAAGCGCTTGAACTGCTCCGGAGGGCAGGAATCCTCGAGGCTGCAGCCGGCGTCCATGTCCGGCAGCACGACGATCTTGTCCGGCGACAGGATCTTGGCCGTTTCCGCCATGAAGCGCACGCCGCAAAAAGCGATCACATCGGCGTCGGTGCTGGCCGCCTTCTTCGACAGGTCCAGGCTGTCGCCGACGAAATCGGCCAGGTCCTGCAACTCCGGCTTCTGGTAATAATGGGCCAGGATGACGGCGTTGCGCTCCTTGCGCAGCCGATCGATCTCGGCGCGCAGATCAAGCCCGGTCAGGCGCATATTCGGTGCATTCATTCGAGGCGTCCTTCCGTCCGCAAATGTAGGTTTTTCTGCAAAAATTGACAGGCCTTCGCGGCCTATTTGTCGCGGATTTCGACGGGGCGGCCCAGCACCTCCTCGATCGAGCGCGACTGGTCGACATAGCTGCGCTCGCCGCTCGGCTCGTCGGCGAAGCGCACTTCGACATTCACCTCCAACCCGGCGGCGCGCAACGGCATGGCGAAGCTGCGCGCGATCGCCCTTTTCGCCGCATCCCGCGCGGTGCGGATCGGCAGCGCCTGCTGCGCCTGCTGGCTGAGCGAGCGCAGCGCCGCCTCGCGATTGGCGCCGTCCAATGTGCGCTCGGCGTCGGTCAGAGTGAACAGCAGGCTGTTGTTGCGGATTTCCTGCACGGCATTCAGGTCCACCGCCGGCTCCGAAATCTGCAGCGGCGGCAGCGTGACGCTCAGCGTCCGCGTCCCTTCGTCCCAGCGCAGATCCTCCTGCCGCAGCGCCGCCAGATCGACCTCGTAACGCACGTCGCCCGGCATGATCAGAGTCTTCTGCGCCTCGAGCGCCCCGCCGGCCCGGGTCTGGGTGGAGGTCACGACGGCCACGTAACGCGCCGACAGGCTGGTCAGGCGCTGCTGCTCACGCATCGATTGCAGGCTGGCGGAAGCGATCGTCTGCGGCGCCGGCGCGTCGAACCAGCTGCCCATCCAGCGCACCAGCAGGAAACCGCCGATCAACAGCCCGACCAGAAGCCCGACGGGGATCGCCCATTTATATTGCCGCGCCAGACTGCCGACGCCTGAAAGCCGCCTCATGCCGCCAGCCGCCATTGCTCGCCGGTCCGGGTCACGCGCCCTTGCGCTTCCAGATCGAGCAGATGCGCCAGCACCGATCGCGCCGCGGCCGGATACAGGCCCGGATCGGTCTCGCGATACAAAGTCGGCACCATGTCGGTGATGATCCCCTCCCCGTCCTGAAGCGCCGCCAATATCTGCGCCTCGCGCATCCGGCGGTGTGCGATCAGAGCGCGGACATGCGCTTTCGGTTCCGTGATCGCCGGGCCATGCGTGGGATAATAGACCAGGTCGTCGCGCGTCAGCAGCAGCTCCAGACTAGCCATATAGGCGGCCATGTCGCCGTCGGGCGGCGAGACGATGGTGGTAGACCAGCCCATGATGTGATCGCCGGTGAACAGGGCTTTGCGCTCCGGCCAGGCGAAGCAGAGATGGTTGGAGGTGTGCCCCGGCGTCGCCACTGCCTGCAGCGTCCAATCGTCACCCGCGACCCGGCCGCCATCGGCCAGCACGACATCGGGGGCATAATCGAAATCGAAGGCGGCGTCGGCGCGCGGCCCGTCATCGGCGATGGCCAATGGCGCGCAGCCCAGGATCGGCGCCCCGGTCGCGGCCGCCACCGGCCGGCTGGCAGGGCTGTGGTCGCGATGGGTGTGGGTGACGAGGATCGAAGCGACCTTCGCGGCGCCGAGCGCTTCCAGCAGGTGGGCGACATGCGCCTCATCGTCAGGGCCCGGGTCGATCACCGCAACGTCACGCGTGCCGACCACATAGGTTTGCGTGCCGGTGAAGGTGAAAGCGGACGGATTGGGGGCCAGAAGCCGGCGGATGCCGGGAGCCACTTCCTCGAAATGCGCCGCGCCCATGCGGTGCATGTGGCGCGGCGCGATCGGAAAGTGAAGGGTGCGTCAGTTTCCGCGAGCGCGGGCGATGGCGCGATCGAGCTCGGCCAGCACGCGCTGCTTGGTCTCCGCGCTCAGATCGTCATTGTTGGCCATGCGCTCACGCGCCCGCTGCAGCGCCTCGACATTGGTCGTGGCATTGCCGTCACCCCGCGTGCACACGACGACGCGGGTCCGCTGGCTGTCATTGCCTTCGTTGATGTTGGCCAACTGATTCCCGCCCTCGCGGCAGCCGTCGATCTGACGCTGCAGTTCGGGATCCAACCCTTGCGTCGTGACCGTGCCGTCCTCGTTGCGGCGGATCCGGATTTCGCGGCGCTCGGTCCGCTCCGTACGCTCGGTCCGCTCCCCGGTGGCCGGCGCGGCACCGTCGCGGCGGTCCATGATGATGATCCGCGTTTGCTCCTGCTTCGGCTCAGCCGAACGCTCCTGGCTCTGCTGCGCGTGGACCGGCGCGCCGGCCAGCAGGCTGGTGGCGGCAAGAGTGATGGCCAGGGCGCTTCCGGCCAACAGGCGGCGGGGGGCACGGCGATGGGAAGGCAGCATTTTCAGTCTCCGTTTCAATTGGTCGGCGCTGTTCAGCGGGCAGGCTGAAACGAGGCCGGGAGGACTCGCGGATTTGACGAGGGCGCGGGCGTAATCGCTGCGCTCCTCGGGCGTGGCGGAAGCGGCGATGGCGGCGTCGCAGGACAATTCCTGATCGGCGCGGAAGGCGCGGAAGGAGAACCAAGCGATCGGGTTGCACCAGTTCAGCGCCAGCACGACGAGCGCGACATGATTGGCGACGATGTCGCGGCGCCGGTGATGATAGGCCTCGTGATCCAGCGCGAGCCTTTGCTCCTCGGCCGAATAGCGCGTGGCGAAGTCGGCCGGGACGACGATGCGGCGGCGCAGCAGGCCCATGGCCAGCGGACCTTCCGCGGCCGCGCTCGTCAGCAATTGCAGGCCGCGATGCGTTCCGGCGTCGGCGACCGGCTGCAGGCGGGCCAGGAAGCGGCGGTGGCGCAGGACCTGCAGGCCAGTGATAGCAGGACGCCTCCGGCCCATACCGCGAGCAGGATGGGCACCCACTGCCCGGGTCCGTCGAGCGGCGGAGGCGCCACGCCCACGCCGTCGTCGGCGAGGACGATCAGCGACGGGAGCGAAGGCAAGGGGGTGGCCAGCCAGGCCGAAAGCCAGTCAGCCGGCGGCGCGAGCAGTCGGCAGAGCGGGATCAGCCACAGCGCATAGGCCGCGCCGGCGCCGAAAAACTGTGCGACCGGGCGGCGGATCGCCAGCACCAGCAGCATCGCCGCGCTCGCCCAGACGAGATTTTCGAGCAGCCAGGCGATGAACGGCGAGGCGATCATGGCTTCAGCGCCCTCAGCAAAGCCTCGATCTCGGCAATGTCCTTGGGGCTCAGCCGGTCGCGCTGGGCGAGATGCGCGACCAAAGGCGTCACCTTGCCGCCGAACAGCCGGTCCACCAGCCGCGCCGATTCCTGCGCCAGATAATCGTCGCGCGACAGCGCCGGGCGATAGAGATAGCGGCGGCCGTCTTCCTCATGGGTCAGCACGCCCTTGGCGAGCAATCGGCCGAGCATGGTCTTGACCGTCGCCATGCTCCAGCGGCGATCGACCGGCGCACGCTCGGCGACCTCGGCCGCGGTCAGCGGCGCTGTCTCCCACAGCACTTCCATGACCGCGAATTCGGCTTCACCAATGCGTTCCACGCGACACTCCCAACGGCTTGCGATTACAGATGTAATCGTTTCACTGAACGCCAAGTGAATGGATCTGGGGTGCGAAATCGTCGGCGGATTTTACACGTGCCGAAAGCGTAAACGGGCGGTTGACCATCGTCTCCCGCGGAAAAGCGCGACACGTCAAATCTGGCACGGTCGATGCGTATCTAAGCGCATCCACTTGGTTCCCCCTGACGATGGGACGGAAGCAGCCTCCGGTCGGCAACGCTTCCGTCCCTCTCTTTTTGTCGGCGCGCGCTGATCAGGCGTCAGGCGGTGATCGGCACGTAGCCCGGCTCCCGCTCCACGCGCGCAATCCAGTCCTCGACGTGCGGATGCAGCGCCAGGTCGAAGCCGCCGCCCTCCTCCGCGACATGGGTGTAGGCATAGAGCGTGATGTCGGCGAGGCTGATGCGCTCGCCGACGAACCAGGGCCGCGTCGCCAGATGGCGGTCCATCAGTTCCAGCGCCGCTTCACCCGCCGCCCTTTTCCCGTCCATCTGCGCGCGCTGTGCGTCGCTCAATTTCTCCGGCCCCACGAAGGCGAGCCAGAAGCGCAGTGTCGCGATGTTCGGCTCGTGATTATATTGCTCCCAGAACATCCAGCGCAGCATGTCCGCCCGCTCGAACGCCCCGGCCGGCACCAGCCGAGTCCCGTCGCCCAGGAAGAAGCAGGCGGCGTTGCTTTCGGGCAGGAAGCGGTCGCCGACCTGCAGCACCGGGATGCGGCCATTGGCATTGACGTTCGCCAGAAAGCTCGCGGTCCGCGTCTCCCCCGCGAGGATGTCATATTGCCGCCGCTCCAGCGCGATCCCGAGCAAAGCCGCCGTCAGTCGGATCTTGTAGCAATTTCCCGACGCGGCATATTCATGAAGGACCGGGCGCGTCTCGCTCATGGTTCGGCCGTCGGCTCGTCATAGGCCCAGTGCGCATCCTCGGCGGCCCTGCGTTCACGCAGCCACAGCCAGGCGAGCAGCAGCAGCGTCAGCGGGAAAAGCCAGCCCCACATGTAGCGCCAGCCGCTGAACTTGTAGCCGGTCAGGACCGGGCTTCCGGCCTTCTGTTCGAGCAAGGCCACCTGCCCCGGCGCGACTCCGGCGAGCTGATAGCCCGTCCCGGTATCGAAATAGAGGCTCGGACCGGTCGAAATGTCGCTCGCCCAATAAGGCAGGCCCATGATCCCCCGTTCCTCATAGACCCAGCCGACCTTCAGCGGCGGCGTCCCGGCCGGCGCCGCGCCGCTGCCGCGCATGTGCGGGATGAAGCCGTAGGGGCGGTTCTGGGTGTAGAGCCGGACGTCCGCCAGTTCGGGCGTATCCGGCAGCGTCGCGATCTCTCCGACCTGCATCATCTTGTAGCCGCTCAGCGGCCGGTTCGTGACGATCATGTTTGCGAACACGAACACCGCCAGCAGCGCTGCCACCACCCAATATGGCTTGATCTTCTTCACACGCCCCCTCCCCCACTTCAAACTGTCAGCACGATTTTCCCCACATGCTCGCCCGCCTCCATCCGCCGGTGCGCTTCGGCCGCCTCGGCGAGCGGAAAGGTCGTGTCGATCACCGGCTTGAGCTGGCCCTGCGCAACTTGCGGCCAGACGGTGCGCGCGATTTCCGCCGCGACCAGGGCCTTGAAGCCGACCGGCCGGGGCCGAAGCGTCGATCCGGTCAGGGTCAGCCGTTTCTGCATGATCCGGCCGAGGTTTAGCTCCGCCGTCGCGCCGCGCTGCACGGCGATCGAGACGTGACGGCCATCGTCGGCCAGACAGGCCAGATTGCGCGGCGCATAGTCGCCGCCGACCATGTCGAGCACGACATCGACGCCGCGGCCCTTGGTCTCGTTCTTCACCGCCTCGACGAAATCCTCGTCGCGATAATTCACCGCCCGCGCCGCGCCGAGTGCCAGCGCCCGCGCGCATTTCTCGTCCGAGCCGCAGGTGACGATCACCTTCAGCCCGAACAATTGACCCAGCGCGATCGCCATCGTGCCGATGCCGCTGGTGCCGCCATGGACAAGCACCGTTTCGCCCTCGCGCGCATAGGCCCGCTCGAACAAATTGACCCAGACGGTGAAGAGCGTCTCCGGCATCGCCGCCGCCTCGATCATGGTCAGCGCAGGCGGCACCGGCAGCAGCACGTCGGCATGCGCCAGCGCATATTCCGCATAGCCGCCGCCCGGGATCAAGGCGCAGACCGCCGTCCCGCCCAGCTCATAGGCGACGCCATCGCCCATCGCGACCACCGTTCCGGCGACCTCCAGCCCTGGAATGGTCGGTGCGCCCGGCGGCGGCGGATAAAGGCCGCGCCGCTGCAGCACGTCCGGCCGGTTCACCCCCGCCGCCGCGACCCTGATCAGCACTTCGTCCGGCCCCGGCTCCGGCACCGGCCGCGACACCGCGACCAGCACCTCCGGCCCGCCCGGACCGGCCGGATCGATCGCCATCATCTCGTCTGGAATATCGGCCATCGCCCGCCCCCGCCGGCAACACTCACCCGGTGCGATCTTATTGACTCCGCCCCCTTCAGGGTCAACGCTCCCCGGCATGGACTGGGATGAACCTCTGCCCAACAAGCCGGACGAGCCGCTCGTCCTGCTCGGCAAACAGGACCTCGACCCGCTCTCCGTCGAAGAGCTTCACGCCCGCATCGCTGCGCTGGAGGCGGAGATCGGCAGGGTTAAGGCAAAGCTGGAAAATTCGGTTAACTTCCGAGAAACCGCGGAGAGCCTATTCAAGCCCAAGGCGTAGCGGCAGCTGCGCCGGCTTTTTCGCCCCTGCCCCTTGATGGCGGCGGCGCGAGGGCAGACATTGAGGCCAGGTGGCCCGCCGGAGAACCTCCTCCCCGGGCCGGTAGGAGTGTTTTGAATGCCGTCCTTCGCCCGTGATCTCGAGCAGACCCTGCACAATGCCCTGTCCGCGGCCAGCAGCCGCCGGCACGAATATGCCACGCTCGAGCACCTTCTCCTCGCCTTGATCGACGACACCCATGCCAGCCGCGTGATGGCGGCCTGCGGCGTGCAGACGACCGAATTGAAGGAAGCGGTGGTCCACTATCTCGACAATGAGCTCGAGGCGCTGAAGATCGAGGGCGAGACCGATCCGACCCCGACCAGCGGCTTCCAGCGCGTCGTCCAGCGCGCCATCCTGCACGTCCAGTCCTCGGGCCGCGACGAAGTGACCGGCGCCAATGTGCTGGTCGCGCTCTTCTCCGAGCGCGAGAGCTACGCCGTCTATTTCCTGCAGCAGCAGGACATGAGCCGCCTCGACGCGGTGACCTACATCTCGCACGGCGTCGGCAAGGGCGAGGCGATCTCCGCACAGCCCACCGAGCCGAAAGGCACGGAAGAGCCGAAGGCGGACGAGAAGCCGAAAAAGGCCGAGTCCGCGCTCAAGCAATTCACCGTCGACCTGAACGAGAAGGCCAAGAATGGCCGCGTCGATCCCTTGATCGGCCGCAGCGCCGAGGTCGACCGCACCGTCCAGATCCTCTGCCGCCGGTCGAAGAACAACCCACTCTACGTGGGCGATCCCGGCGTCGGCAAAACCGCGATCGCCGAGGGCCTGGCCCGCAAGATCATCGAGGGCGACGTGCCCGACGTGCTGAAGCCCGCCGTCATCTACTCGCTCGACATGGGCGCGTTGCTGGCCGGCACCCGTTATCGCGGCGATTTCGAGGAACGCCTCAAGCAGGTCGTCAACGAGCTGGAGAAGCTCCCGGACGCGATCCTGTTCATCGACGAGATCCACACCGTGATCGGCGCCGGCGCCACGTCTGGCGGCGCGATGGATGCGTCGAACCTGCTGAAGCCGGCTTTGTCGGGCGGCACGATCCGCTGCATCGGCTCGACCACCTACAAGGAATTCCGCAATCATTTTGAGAAGGACCGGGCCCTGCTCCGGCGCTTCCAGAAGATCGACATCAACGAGCCGACGATCGAGGACACGATCAAGATCATCGCCGGCCTGCGCTCGGCGTTCGAGGAGCATCACTCCGTCAAATACACGCCGGACGCGATCAAGTCGGCGGTCGAGCTGTCGGCCCGCTACATCAACGACCGCAAGCTTCCGGACAAGGCGATCGACGTGATCGACGAGGTCGGTGCGATGCAGATGCTGGTGCCGCCGAGCCGCCGCAAGAAGACGATCACCACCAAGGAGATCGAGGCCGTCATCGCCACCATCGCCCGCATCCCGCCGAAGAGCGTCAGCGCCGACGACAAGGCGGTGCTGCAGGATCTGGACCGCGACCTGAAGCGGGTCGTGTTCGGCCAGGACAAGGCGATCTCCGTCCTGTCCTCGGCGATCAAGCTCTCCCGCGCCGGACTGCGCGATCCCGACAAGCCGATCGGCAATTACCTGTTCTCGGGCCCCACCGGCGTCGGCAAGACCGAGGTCGCGCGGCAGCTCGCCTCGATCATGGGCATCCCGCTGCAGCGCTTCGACATGTCCGAATATATGGAGCGGCACAGCGTCAGCCGCCTGATCGGCGCGCCTCCCGGCTATGTCGGCTTCGACCAGGGCGGGCTGCTGACCGACGCGATCGACCAGAATCCGCATTGCGTCCTCTTGCTCGACGAGATCGAGAAGGCGCATCCGGACCTGTTCAACATCCTGCTGCAGATCATGGACAATGGCCGCCTCACCGACCACCACGGCAAGACGGTCGATTTCCGCAACGTGATCCTGATCATGACCACCAATGCCGGCGCCTCCGACATGGCGAGCGAGGGCATCGGCTTCGGCAACATCTCCAAGGAAGATGCCGGCGAAGAAGCGATCAAGAAGATGTTCACGCCGGAATTCCGCAACCGGCTCGATGCCACCGTGCCGTTCGGCTACCTGCCGCCGGAAGTGGTCGCGCGGGTCGTGGACAAGTTCATCCTGCAGCTCGAGCTGCAGCTGGCCGACCGCAACGTCCATATCGATCTTGACGAGGATGCCCGCGCCTGGCTGACCGAGCGCGGCTACGACAAGCTCTACGGCGCGCGCCCGATGGGCCGCCTCGTGCAGGAGAAGATCAAGCAGCCGCTGGCCGAGGAATTGCTGTTCGGCAAGCTGGTCCATGGCGGCGAGGTGAAGGTCCGCGTGAAGGACAACATGCTCGCCTTCGAGATCGTCTCCGCTCCGCCGAAAGCAGCGAAGGGCAAGAAGGCTGCGCCGAAGCTCGGCAAGAAGGCCGACAAGGAGCCGGAAGCGCCCGAAGCGCAGGCCTGACCTGCGCTTGGACGAACCCCGCCTGCGCTTTGTCGAAAGGACGGTGAATCCGCGTCTGGCTTGACCCTTTCTAGGGTTGCCGGCTCGTTCCGTCGTACGATCAGGCCCACCAGTGTGGCGGTGGGAGCCGGCAACCTCGCGCACAGGCTGCGTTCGATCTCCCCAAGTCGGCGCAGCCTGTACCGGCCGCAGTCCCGCAAAAGGTCCTAGCTGGCGAGCGCGATGCGCGGCTGGGCGGCGGGCTTGATCCGGTAGATCGGCACGTCACCGACGCCCTTCAGCGGCGCAACCTCAGGCTCTTCGAACAATTCCTTGCGGCGCGTGCGCAGGAAGGTGCTTTCGGAAACGGCGATGCCGCCGGCCTCGGCCTGGCCTTCCAGGCGCGCCGCCATGTTCATCGTCTCACCCCAATAATCATAGGCCATGCGGGTCGCGCCGATCACGCCGCCGACCAATGGCCCGCTGTGAATGCCGACCCGGACCTGCAGCGGCAGGCCAGTCTCGTCGCGGACTTCGGCGAGGCCGTCGATCACGCTCTGGGCGAAAGCGATCGCCGCATCCGCACTGTTGGCGGCGACGACATTGCCGCCGGCGACGGCCAGATAGGCGTCGCCGATCGTCTTCACCTTTTCCACGCCATGCTCGGTCGCGCAGCGATCGGCGAGGTTGAAAAATCCGTTCAGCGTCTCGATCAAATGGCCCGGCGAGACCGTGCTGGCGAGGCGGGTGAAGCCGACCACGTCGATAAACACGACGGTCGCATCGCCATAAGCGTCGGCGACGATCTGCCCCTCGCGGAGCCGCCGCGCCGCCGTCTCCGGCAGGACGTTGTAGAGCAGCTCCTCGGTCTTCGCCCGCTCGGCCTCGAGCGCCGCCCGAAGCGCGTAAGCGGTGCGATGGGCGCGGCCCAATTGCCAGTTGATGAAGATCCCGATCAGGGCTCCGGTGACATAGCTCACCGTGGCGTAGACCTCTTCGGAGAGCGAATCCTCGACGAACGCCAGGAGGATCGAGAATGCGGTCGCGTGAAGCGCGATCCAGGTCCGGAACCAGCGCGGCCGATCGGCCATCACCACGGCAGCGAAGGCGCTGACGATGGCATAGTTGATCCCGACATTGGCGTGCCGCGATCCTTCGAAGCCCGCCGCCTCGTCCCACAGCACCTTGTTGACCGCGATCATCAGCAGGCCGAGCCCGAGCAGGCAGGCGAAGTCGATCACCGGCCGCTCGACATAGCCGGACCAGAAGGTCAGCCCGATATAGCCCGCAATCACCGCGAGCGTCGGCACCAGCAGGAGGGTGAAGCGCGCCTGATCGGCATGACTGAAGAAGAGCGGGTTGATCAGCGCATAGACCAGCATCACCGCGAAGGTGATCGCGCCATAGATGCGGACCATCGAAACGCGGGACGTGCGCTCGCTCAGCCGAAACGCACGCTCGACCGCCGGATCACTGAATTGTCCACGCGCGACTTCCATCATTCCCCCGATGGCGGCCTTGGTACACGCCGGGACTTAACAAAGGGTCACGTCACCGGAACGATCTGGCGCGGCTTCCTCATCCTGCTAGGATCGCGACCAGACGAGGAGCAGGACGATGGCGGATCTGACCTTCTACACCAACCCGATGTCGCGCGGACGGATCGCCCGCTGGATGCTGGAGGAAGTCGGCCAGCCTTATGAAACCGTGCTGCTCGAATATGGCGGCTCGATGAAGGGCGCCGACTATCTGGCGATCAACCCGATGGGCAAGGTGCCGGCCATCCGGCATGGCGACATGGTCGTAACCGAAGGCGCGGCGATCTGCGCCTATCTGGCCGACGTCTTTCCGCAAGCGGGCCTGGCGCCGCCGCCCGGCGACCCGCAGCGCGGCACCTATTATCGCTGGCTGTTCTTTGCCGCCGGGCCGCTGGAGAGCGCGGTCACCGCGAAGGCGATGGGCCTGCTCGCCCCCGCCGACAAGGCGACGATGGCGGGCTACGGCACGTTCGAGAGCGTCATGGACGCGCTGGAGAGCGCGGTCTCCGGTCCCGCCTGGATTTGCGGCGAGCAATTCACCGCCGCTGACGTCTATGTCGGCGCGCAGATCGGCTGGGGCCTGCAATTCGGCACGATGGAGAAGCGCCCGGCGTTCGAAGCCTATTCCGCCCGGCTGCGCGAGCGCCCCGCCGCCGTCCGCGCGTCGCAGCTCGACGATGCCGACATGGCCAGGGTCACACCGCCGCAAATGGCGCAACCGCAGCCACAGTCGGGGGTCTGAGCCGATGACCCAGGACAAGCAGCAAGCCGCGATCCGGCTCTACGATGCCTTCACCCATGGCGGCATGGACCGGCGCAGCTTCATGGCCGAATTGACCCGCATCGCCGGTGGCGCCGCCGCGGCCAGCGCCCTGCTTGCCGGCATTCCGGGCAGCGCCAGCGCCGCGCCGCTGGTGGCCGATGACGACCGCCGGATCGACGCGGCAATGATCAGCCTGCCCGTCGCTGCAGACCGCCGGATCGCCAGCTATCGCGCTCGTCCACGCGGCGCAGCCGATCGCCCGGCCGTGATCGTCGTGCATGAAAATCGCGGTCTCACCCCGCACATTCGCGACGTCGCCCGCCGGCTCGCTGTGGCCGGCTATGAGGCGCATGCGCTGGATTTCCTCACCCCGGCCGGCGGCACGCCCACCGACGAGGACCGCGCCCGCGAACTGATCGGCGCGCTGGATCTACACCAGGCCGTGGCCGATGGCGCCGCGGTCGCCAACATCCTGTCCGGCGGCGGGCGCAAGGTCGGCATTACCGGCTTCTGCTGGGGCGGCTCGATGGTCCACCGCGTCACCCTGGCGGCAGGTGCCGACATCGCCGCCGGGGTGTCCTTCTACGGCCCGGCGCCCGCGCCGAGCGAGGCGGTCAGGCTGCACTCGCCGGTGCTGATCCTGCTCGCCGAGCGTGACGACCGGGTCAATTCGACCGCGGGCCCCTATCTCGAAGCCACACGCGCGGCGGGCAAGGACGTGCGCGCGATCACCTATCCCGGCACCGAGCACGCCTTCCACAATGACACCTCCACCGCCCGCTACAATCGCGAAGCGGCGGAAGCAGCCTGGCGCGAGACCCTAGCCTTCTTCGGCCGCTACCTCGCCTGACCGGATCGCGGAAGGATCGCCCGGCAGCGCCGGGCGATCAGCTCAGAAGTCGCGGTAGCGCTCGTTGCCGACGAAACCCATTGAGGGGATGTTGGCACGCTTGATCTCGGCCAGCACGCCATCGACCACTTCGTAGCGCGCCTCCGGGTCCGGTTCGAACTGCAGTTCCGGGGGTCGGCTGGCAGCGCCGACCTGCTGGAGCAGGCTGCGCAGACCCGCACGATCCACCGCGATGCCGTTCCACAAAGTGGCGCCTTCCCGAGTCACGACCAATTTGTTGCGTTCCGGGTCGGGCGTCGGCGGCGGCGGCCCTCCGGTGGGCAGGTCGATCGGCACGGAGTGGCTCTGGATGGGGATGGTGATGATGAACATGATCAGGAGCACGAGCATGACATCGATCAGCGGCGTCGTGTTCACATCGCACATCGGGGTGTCGTCGGACCTTTGCGTGATCGCCATGCTCAGCCTCCCTATTGGACGCCGTCATGTTACACCATTACGTCCGGATCACCAATGCCCGAATGCGAAGCGGGCGGCCCGTCTCCGGACCGCCCGCTGGCTCTTCAATTCATCGAGGCGCGATCAGAAGTCCCGATAGCGCTCGTTGCCGACGAAGCCCATCGACTCGACGTTGGCGCGCTTGATCACCGCAAGCACCTCGTCGACCAGTTCGAACCGGGCCTCGGCATCGGGTTCCAGCTGCAATTCCGGCACCGGACGAAGCGTCGTCGTCTGGTCCAGATATTGACGCAGCTGCACCAGATTGACCGGCGCGCCGTTCCACAGAACTTCGCCAGCGGGGCCGACGTAGATCTTGTTCCGCTCCGGATCGACCGGCGGCGGGGTATTGTTGGGATCATTCACCGGCAGATCGATCTTCACCGCGTGGGTCTGGATCGGAATGGTGATGATGAACATGATCAGGAGCACCAGCATGACGTCGATCAACGGCGTCGTGTTGATGTCCATCATCGGCTCACCACTGTCGGTGTCGGCTACCGCTGCACCCATAACTCAAACTCCTGAATAGGCTCTTCCGGGCTTGTGGCCTGGTCTTATTCCGCGCCCTGACCGATGCTGCCCTTCGGCGTCGGCTCGGAGATGAAGCCGACCCGCGCGAAACCTGCGCGCTGCATGGTGAAGATGGCCCCGCCAATACAACGATAGGGCGTGTTGACGTCACCCCGGATGTGGACTTCCGGCAGCTCATCGACCGCGCCGAACAAGGCTTCCTGCCGGGCGATCTCGTCCTCGAGCGCCTTCACGCCGCGGTTCAACAGGTCTTCCGAATTGACCCGCGTCAGCTCCCAATACACTTCGCACGTGCCACCGACCCCTCGGATCGACAGGTTGACGTTCTCGGGCTTCGTCGTCGTCGCCTTGAACTCGACCTTCGGCAGGTTGAGCGGAACCGATTGCAGTGCGACCGGAACGGCAATGAGGAAGATGATCAGCAGCACGAGCATCACGTCCACGAGCGGCGTCGTGTTGATGTCGGAGATCGGGGTTTCTTCACCGCCGTCGCCGCCGACTTGCATCGCCATGTCTGTGTTTCCTTAGCTCTAGATTCAGACGCCCCGGAGGGCCGCGGCCTGCGCGACGGAGAGATTATCCCCGCCGCGCAGGCACTGCGTCAGGCCTTGTTGATCGACGGACCGCCAGCCGGCTTCGGCGGCGAACCGGCACCCGGACCGCCAGCGGTCGGAGCGGCCGGACGGGCCGGAGCAGCGGGACGCGCCGGAGCGGCAGCCGTCTGCGGCTTCACCTGACCGCCCGACATCATGTAGCCGTGCAGGTCGTTGGAGAACTTGCCGAGGTCTTCCTGGATCTGCTTGTTGCGGCGCATCAGCCAGTTGTACTGCATGACCGCCGGCACCGCGACCGCGAGGCCGAGTGCGGTCATGACCAGCGCTTCACCGACCGGACCGGCGACCGCGTCGATCGACGCCTGACCGGACGCACCGATCCGGATCAGCGCGCGATAAATGCCGACGACGGTACCGAACAGACCGATGAACGGCGCGGTCGAACCCACGGTGGCGAGCAGAGCCAGGCCCGAGGTCAGCTTCGAGGTGATCGCACCCTGGCTGCGCGCGAGGCTGCCGAGCATCCAGTCATGCTGGTCGATCGGATCGGTCAGCTTGGTGTGCTGCTCCTGGGCGCGCATACCATCGTCGACGATCTGGCGATAGGCGCCATTCTTGTCGAGCTTGGCCGTGCCGTCCTTGATGCTGGGCGCGCTCCAGAAACCGGCGCGTACCCGGCGGGTCTCGCGCAGAATCTTCTGCTGCTCGAACATCTTGACGAAGAAGACGTACCAGGACGCCACCGACATGATAACGAGAATGATGGCGGTCGCCCATGCGACCGGGCCGCCTTCAATGATGGATTCGATGATCCCGACGTCTTGGAAGCCGCCGCCGCCTTCTGCTGCCATAACCGTATTCCTCTTCTCAAAATTCTAGGTTGGATCCGTAGGGCGAAATGCCCGGAAATTAGGCGATTTGAATATTAATCGTCGGGGAGGACCCAACGAATGGACTGGGAATAGGAACCAGCCACATTCTGGCCATCGCGCGTCGCCGGGGTAAACCGGAAGCGGCGCTGTGCGAGGCTGCAGGCCGTGCTGTCGAGCGACGAATTGCCGCTTGAGCCTGAAACCGTGCAACCCGTCGCGCGTCCGTTGGCATCAACCGTAAGGGTGATGCGGGTGGTGCCGGAAGCGCCCGCACGGATCGCCGAAGACGGATAGTCCGCATTGCTGACCGAACCACTTCGCAGCCGCGCGGGCGTCGGCGGAGC
>JAFAEG010000128.1 GCA_023424095.1 Pseudomonadota bacterium
GGACAACCGGGCCGCCCGTCAGCCTGCTCCGCCCAGACCGAAACGCCGTGAAAAATGCTCCCCGTCGCCCCCCTTTCGACAGCGGCAGCTATCACCGATATGTCCGGGCGGAACAATGGAGCGGGCCCGCAGATGGCGGACGATTGGCGGAATGACGTGCTCGGCTTCTGGTTCGGCCTGGACGAACAGAGGCACTGGCGCCGCGACGATGCCCTCGACGCCGAATGCGCCGACCGCTTCGGCGCCTTGTGGAAGCACGAACGTGGCCAGCCGCTCGACGCCTTCCTGACCGATCCGGACGGCGCGCTGGCGGCGATCATCCTGTTCGATCAATTCCCGCGCAACATGTTCCGCGACGATCCGCGGGCCTTCGCCACCGATCCACTCGCCCGCGACATCGCCGCCGCAATGGTCGAGCGGGGCTGGGACCAGAGCATCGCGCAGGAACGGCGCCACTTCGTCTACATGCCGTTCGAACATAGCGAGCGGCTGGCGGATCAGGACCTCTCGCTCCGCTTGTTCTCGGCGCTGGGCAATGATTTCTATTCCGACTTCGCAGCCAAGCATCGCGACGTGATCGTCCGCTTCGGCCGCTTCCCCCACCGCAACCAGGTGCTCGGCCGCGCCTCGACCCCAGAGGAAGAGGAATTCGGGCTGGAGCCGGCCTGGTAATGGCGCTGGTCGTCGCCGCCCGCTTCTACAACAGCTTCGACGCCGGCGCGGCGCATGGCCGGCTGGCCGCGGCGGATCTTCATTCGGTCTTGTTCGACACGGAGATGGCCTGGGAAGGCTTTGGCGGGGTTATCCCGATCCGCCTGATGGTCCTCGACGAGGATCTTGAGGCGGCCCTTGCCATACTCGCTGCCGACGGCGATTGACGGCAACGGACGAAGTGATTTATTCTGCTAATACAGTTCAGTTGTCGCGAAGGGGAACGACCTGATCATGGAGCCGGTGCTCGAACTCGCCGATCTGTCGAAAAGCTACGGCCGCGGCGAGCGCGCTGTGCACGCCGTGCGCCACGTCTCGCTGACCGTCGGCCCGGCGGAAGTGTACGGCTTCCTGGGCCCCAACGGCGCCGGCAAGAGCACCACGATCCGCATGCTGCTGGGCCTGATCCGGCCGAGCGGCGGCGAGCTGCGCCTGTTCGGGCAGACGCTGGCCGACAACCCCTCGCCGCTGCGCCGGGTCGGCTCGTTGGTCGACGGCGGCAATTTCTATCCCTTCCTGTCCGGCCGCCGGAACCTGGAAGTGCTTGCCCGAACCATGGGCCGGGGCCGCGAACGGATCGACGATCTGCTCGCCCAGGTCGGCCTGGCCAAGGATGGCGGGCGCAAGGTGAAGGGCTATTCCACGGGCATGCGCCAGCGGCTCGGTGTCGCCGCGGCCCTGCTGGGCGATCCCGACCTGATCATCCTCGATGAACCGGCGAACGGCCTGGACGCCGCCGGCATCCAGGAGATGCGCGTGCTGATCCGCGGCCTGGCCGAGGAGCATGGCAAGACGGTCTTCCTGTCCAGCCATCTGCTGCACGAGGTCCAGCAATTGTGCGACCGGGTGGCGATCATCAGCCAGGGCGCGATGATCCATGAATCGCGGATCGCCGATCTGCTTCGCCACGACAGCGGCTACCGGGTCGAAGCGACTCCGGTCGGCATCGCCGAAGCGGCGCTGGCGGCGCGCTGGCCGGTGCAAACGGACGGCGAGGCGCTGTTGGTCGACGCGCCGCGCGAGGACGTGCCCGATCTGGTCCGCCGGCTGGTCGGCGCGGGCGCCGACGTGCATTCGGTCGCGCCGACGCAGCGCAATCTGGAGGAGGTCTTCCTGTCGATGACGCAGAGCGAGGGGACGCCCAATGCTTGACGCTTTCTCCGCCGAAACGCTGAAGCTGCGCCGTCACCGAGCGACCTGGTTCCTGGTCTGGATTTTCCCGATCGGCGTGCTGATCCTCTATTCGGTCGCGATCATGGTCCAGCTGAGCCGGGGCCTACCGCCCCCGCCGGTCGCGCCCGAACTCGAAACCTGGCTGAACAACGCCGCCAATTTCTGGGGCCTGCCGCGCAGCGGTTTCGGCCGGATCATCGTCACCGCTTATGTCGCGATCGTTTTCGCCGGCGAATATGCCTGGAACACCTGGAAGCTGATCGTCCCGCACCGGGCGCGGCCCAGCCTGATCGCGGCCAAGTTCGCGGTGAGCCTGCTGCTGCTCTACGCCGCGTTCATCGCCGCCGCCTTGCTGGTGAACCTGCTCGGCTGGCTGAACGATCTGGCGCGCGGGAGTCCGCTGCCCGAAGGCATCACCGCCGGGGCGATCGCCATGGCGCATGTGAAGGGCTTTGCCGCCAGCCTGCCGGGCGTGCTGCTGAGCGCGGCGATCGCGGCGCTGGCGGCGATCCTGACCCGTTCGACCGCTGCTGCGATCGTGATCGGCATCATCGTCATCACCCTGGAGCAATTGTTCACCGCCTTCGCGCCGCTGCTGTCGGTCTATCTGCCGGGCATGATCGACGGGCTCTATGTCGCCTTGCCGGGCTATCATCTCGGCAATCTGACCAGCTGGATCCTGGACGGCAGCGGCATGGTCGTGCCCTTCCCGAACGACGCGACGATCGCCTGGGGCTGGCAGGGTTCGGCGGCGGTGATCGGCGCCTGGATCGTGGGCCTGATGGCGCTGAGCTTCTGGCGCTTCGGGCGGCAGGATATCAATTAACGCAGGAAGCGCCGGATCGGCGTGAGGTCGTAGCCGGCGTCCGCCGCGGCTTGCACGAGAACGTCCGCGTCATGCCCCTGGGACGAGCGGGCCAGCGCCCACAGAAAGGTCGAGCGGGTGCCGGAGGCGCAGAAAGCGAGCAAGGCGCCGCCGCGCTCGTCCACCTCGGCCAACAAAGAGGCGGTGGCGTCGACCGCCTCGGCGGTCAGTTGGCTGACCTGGATGGCCCGATAGCCGAGCCCGGCCCCGGCCGCCGCGACGGCGACCGCCTCGCCCTCCGGCTGGCCATGCATTTCGCCGTCGGGCCGGTTGTTGACGATCATCGTGACGCCCGCAGCGGCGATGGCCGGCAGGTCCTCCGGCGCGATCTGGCCGGAGACGAAGATGTTGGGCTCAAGCTGCTTCACAATCGGCCTCGATCACTTCCAGGAAAGCGGCGCCATAGCGCTCCAATTTGGCCGCGCCGACGCCGGACAATTCACCCATTGCCGCCAGCGTTCCGGGCTTCAACGCCGCCATCTCGCGCAAGGTGGAATCGTGGAAGATGACGTAGGGAGGCAGGCCCGCGGCGCTGGCCAGTTCGCGGCGCTTGGCGCGCAAGGCGGCGAACAGGGGATTGTCGGCCTCGTCGGCGGCAACGCGCTGCTTGCGGGTGCGGCGGCGCTCGGTGAGGACGACTTCGAGTGACGCCTCGCCCTTCAGGATCGGCTTGGCGGCGGGACCGAAGCTGAGGCCGCCATAATCGTCGGCGCGCAAAGCGTCGCGGGCAAGCAAGGCGCGGCTGACCGGCTTCACCATCGCCAATTCCTCCTCGGTCGCGATGCCGAAGACGCTCAAGCGGTGATGGCCGAAGCCCTGCACCTTGTCGGTCTCGCGTCCGGCGAGCACGTCGGTGAGGTGGCCGATGCCGAAGCGCATTTCCGTGCGGAAGGCGGCTGACAGCAATTTCTGCGCAACGACAGTAGCGTCCACCGCCTTGGGCGGGTTCAGGCAATTGTCGCAATTGCCGCAGCGCTCTGGTGGGTCCTCACCGAAATGGCGGAGCAGCAAGGCGCGGCGGCAGGTGGGCGTCTCGACCAGAGCGGCGAGCGCGTTCAGTCGCTCCCGCTCGCCGGCCTGGCGGTCGTCCGGCACCTCGGTGTTGATCCGGCGGCGAGCGCGGGAGAAGTCCTCGGCGCCCCAGAACAGCCAGGCCTCGGCCGGATCGCCGTCGCGGCCGGCGCGGCCGGTTTCCTGATAATAGGCCTCGATCGATTTGGGGATGCCGGCATGGGCGACGAAGCGCACGTCCGGCTTGTCGATGCCCATGCCGAAGGCGATGGTGGCGACCATCACCATATTTTCCGAGGCGACGAACGCCGCCTGGTTGCGGGCGCGGACGTCCTGCTCGAGCCCGGCATGATAAGGCAGGACCGGGCGGCCGGCGGCGGCGAGGCCGGCCGAGAGCTTGTCCGCCTGATCGCGGCTCTGCACGTAGACGATGCCGGGGCCCGGCTGCTCCGCCAGCAAGGCGGCGAGCTGTTTCGGCACGCCGTCGCGGGGGCGGGCGTGATAGCGGATGTTCGGCCGGTCGAAGCCGGCGACGATCAGGCCGTCATGCGGGATGCCGAGCTGGACGAGGATATCCTCGCGCGTGCGTTTGTCGGCGGTGGCGGTCAGGGCCAGCCGGGGCACGTCCGGGAAAGCGTCGAGCAAAGGCTTGAGCAGCCGGTAATCGGGGCGGAAATCATGGCCCCATTCCGAAACGCAATGCGCCTCGTCGATCGCGATCAAGGCGAGCGGCAGGCGGGCGATCAGGTCGCGGAAGCTGGCGGTCGTCGCCCGTTCCGGTGCGGCGTAGAGCAGGTCCAGCTCGCCCCGCTTCAGCCGCTCGATCGTCTCGGCGCGATTGTTGTCGGCGGAGGTAAGCGAGGCGGCGCGAAGGCCGAAGGCGTCGGCGGCGCGGATCTGGTCGTGCATCAAGGCGATCAGCGGCGAGATGATCAGCGCCGTGCCATCGCGGGCCAGCGACGGCACCTGATAGCAAAGCGATTTGCCCGCGCCGGTCGGCATGACGGCGAGGGTGTGATCGCCCGCCATGGTGCGGGAAATCACCTGGTCCTGGACGCCACGGAAGGCGGAAAAGCCGAAGATGCGATGGAGAATGTCGAGCGGAGTTTCAGTCACCCGCACGCCCATATCAGTTACCAGCGAGAGGCCAAATGAAGACCGCCGCCTATGGGAAAGTTCACGAAGTTCACGGTCAGGCGCGTTTTTCTCGGGGACGGCCCGACCCGGGGACGAAAGTTGCAAAGAGGGCGTGCGACGACTCATCGGGCCGGAACATATCATGAACTTTGTCAGTAGGAAACAAGTGCGGACCGGCGCTCACCTGGCTGGCGGACACACGCAGCGAGGCTCCTCATTCCGGACGGTCCGACCGCGCTCGGCTGGTCCGCAGTATTCGCCCGGTCCGTCGCAGCGGGCGGAACGGGCGGAACGGGCGGGAACGGCACACGTTTGCGCGCGGTCCAACTCCCAAGGAGATTGATCGTGTACAAGCTTGGTTTCACCCTGCTCGCCGGCTCCGCGCTGGCGCTCACCGCCTGCGGCGGCAACAAGACCGTCACGGCCAACGCCTCGAACGCGTCGGCCAACATGAGCATGGCGGAGGCAATGCCCGAGCCAACCAATACCGCCAGCGCTGGCGCCGCCACTGCGGCTGCCTGGCCGGCGACCAGCCGCATCGTCGTGGAAGACGGCGTGACCTATCGGGTCGACGCCAGCGGTCCGCGCGTGCGCCTGGGCCCCAATGACAGCCGCATCGTCACCGAGGGCAATGTCCGTTACCGCGTCGATCCCGACGGCACGCGGGTGCGGATCAGCCCGGATGGCCTGCGCATCGGCGACAGCGTGATCCGCGGCAACGCCCCCAATGGCCGAAGCGACGTCGAGACGCCCGGCGAGGCGATGACCGACGCCGGCGAGGATGCCGTCGAAGCGGTCGGAGACGCCATTCCCGACTGAGGCAGCAATATCGCTACAGAGGGCCCTCGGAGCGATCCGGGGGCCCTTTTCCTGTCTGGCTCAGGCCGCCCGGCGCGTTTCGGCCGGCGGCAACGTGATGCGGTTCGGCTCCGGCCGGCCGAGCAGGAAGCCCTGCACCTGGTCGCAGCCTTCGCGGATCAGCACCTGCATCTGCTCCTCGGTCTCGATCCCTTCGGCCAGCACCGGAATGGACAGGCTCTTGCCGAGCGCCAGCACGGCGCGGACGATCGCGGTCGCCTGCGGGCTGTCTTCCAGTTCCTGCACGAAATAGCGGTCGAGCTTGATCTTGTCGAAAGCGAAGGCGCGCAAGGTTTCGAGACTGGAATAGCCGGTGCCGAAATCGTCGAGTGCGACGGCGACGCCCAGCGCCTTGATCTGGCGCAGGACATGCAGCGCCCGATCGCGATTGGCGATGATCGCGGTTTCGGTCAGCTCGATCTCCAGCCGCGACGGCGGCAGGCCGGATTCCAGGAGCACCTCGTGAAACAGCTGCGGCAGATCGGCATGGGCGAGCTGTAGCGCCGAGACGTTGACCGCGACCCGGGACTTGTGCGGCCAGGCAGCGGCGTCGCGGCAGGCGCGGCGCAGCACGAATTCGCCCAGCGCCAGGATCAGGCCATTCTGCTCGGCGACCGGGATGAACTGGTCGGGCGGAATCGGGCCGCGCTTGTGATGGCGCCAGCGGACCAGAGCCTCATAACCGGTGACCGCGCGGGTGCGGACATCGGCCTGCAGCTGGTAATGGACCTCCAGCTCGCCATTTTCGATCGCGCTCTTCAGGTCGCCGGCCAGTTCGCGGCGGGCGCGGACGGCCTCGTCCAGCTCCGCGGCATAATAGCAAGGCGCCAGAGAGCCTTCGCGCTTGGCCCGGTACATGGCGAGATCGGCATTGTTAATGAGGGTGCCGGACCGCGCGGCGTCGTGCGGATAAGAGGCCACGCCGATGCTTGCGCCGACGCTGGTGCCGACCGCGCCCAGCTCGTGCGGGGCGAGCAGGCCGGCCTGGATGCGATCGACGAATTCGATCAGCGCCTCGCGATCGCCGAAACTGGTCAGAGCGGCGAATTCGTCGCCGCCCAGCCGCGCAACGAACTCGCCCGGAAGGATCGCGGCGCGCAGCCGCTCGGCGACCTGGACCAGCAATTCGTCGCCCGCCTGGTGGCCGTGCAGATCGTTCACTTCCTTGAAGCGGACGAGATCGATCATGCACAGACCGACCGCGCTGCCATCGACCTTCGACTTGGCGACGCGCTGCTCGAGCATCTCCTTGAAGGCGGTGCGGTTGGGCAATTGGGTCAGCAGATCGTTCATCGCCATGAACTGCAATTTGCGCATCGCATCGCCGCGCGTCTCGCGGTCGATCAAGGCGGCGAAGACGCCGGCGATGATCACCACCAGCCCGATCAGACCGGTGGCGAGGCCCAAAGCGCGGGTGCCGACCGCGTCCAGCGCCGCATGGCCGAGATCGAGCGGGGTGATGGTGAGCGCGGTCATCGCGGTGAAATGCAGGCTGGCGATGGCGGCGACGATGAGCCCGGTGCCGAGCGTCAGCCGCAATTTCGCTTCCCGCCGGCCGAGCGCGATCATCGCCGCGGCGCCGAGCACGCAGGCGCAGACGATCGCGGCGATGACGAAGCCTTCATGCCATTCGACCACGCCCTGCACCCGATAGGCCCTCATCCCGGTGAAGTGCATGCCGGCGATCGCCAGCCCGAACAAGGCGCCGCCCACGCCCTGCAGCCAGGCGGTGCGGGAGATGATGGCGACGGCAATGCCGATGCTGGTGCCGACGACGGCGATGATCAAAGAAGCGATGGTGAGCACCGGATCGAGCACCACCGGGGCCTTCGCCTCATAAGCGAGCATGGCGACGAAGTGGGTGCACCAGATGGTCGCGCCGCTGGCGACCGCGGTCAGGAACAGCCAGGCGATCCGCTGCAGGCCGGTGGAGGTCCGCGCCCGCTGCGACATCTGGACGATCGAGAAGGCACCGATGATGCAGATGCCGACCGCCAGAGCGAGCAGCCAGGGATCGTGATCGACGGCGATGCAGAGGACGACGTCGAGCATAAGAAGCACCCGTACTGAAAGCGAACAAGGCCGCCGCCTCTGCCGCTCCACCCGTTGCGGAAGCGTAAATGTGGCGGATTCCTGCGGCTTTTACGGGGCTTCGTCGTCCCGCTCGCTTTGCTGGCGAGCCCACATTTCGGCGTAGAGGCCGCCCTTGCGCAGCAATTCGGCGTGGGTGCCCTGCTCGGCGACCTGGCCGGCCTCGAGCACGATGATGCGATCGGCATCCACCACGGTGGAAAGGCGGTGGGCGATGACGATGCTGGTGCGGCCGCGCTCGATCTGGCGGATCGTGTCCTGGATCGCGGCCTCGGTGCGGCTGTCGAGCGCACTGGTCGCCTCGTCGAGGATCAGGATTGGCGGATCCTTCAGCAACGTGCGGGCGATGGCGACGCGCTGCTTCTCGCCGCCCGACAATTTCAGCCCGCGCTCGCCGACGCGGGTGTCATAGCCTTCGGGGAGCGAGAGGATGAAGTCGTGGATCGCCGCGCCCTTGGCGGCCGCCTCGACCTCTTCCTGCGTGGCGCCATCCTTGCCGTAGGCGATGTTGTAGCCGATCGTGTCGTTGAACAGCACGCTGTCCTGCGGAACGATGCCGATCGCGCGGCGGAGGCTTTCCTGCCCCACCCCCTTGATGTCCTGACCGTCGATGGTGAGGCGGCCAGCCTGCGGATCGTAGAAGCGGAAGAGGAGACGCGAGAGCGTGGACTTGCCCGCGCCCGACGGGCCGACGACGGCCACGGTCCAGCCGGCCGGCACGTCGATGTCGATGCCGTGCAGGATCTCGCGCGAGGCTTCATAGCCGAAATGCACGCCTTCGAAGCGGACATGGCCGGTGGTGACGCGAAGCTCCGGGGCATCGGCCACGTCGGTGATTTCCGCCGGAGTATCGACCAGATCGAACATCGCCTTCATGTCGATCATGCCCTGGCGGATGGTGCGATAGACCATTCCGAGCATGTCGAGCGGGCGGAACAATTGGGTCAGCAAGGTGGAGACGAGCACCACGTCGCCGGCGGTGAAGCGCCCCGTCGACCAGCCCCAGACGATCATCGCCATGCCGGCGCCGAGCATCAGATTGGTGATCACCGCCTGGCCGACATTCAGCCAGGCGAGGCTGTTCTCGGACTTGATCGCGGCCTTGGCATAGGCATCGACCGCAGCGTCATAACGCGCGCTCTCGCGGCGCTCGGCGGTGAAATATTTGACCGTCTCGAAGTTCAGCAGCGAATCCACCGCATGGGCGACCGCGCCGGTATCGGCATCGTTCATCTGCTGGCGCAGCTTCGCCCGCCAATCGGTGATGATGCGGGTGAAAGTGATGTAGATCGCCACCATGACGAGCGTGCTGAGCACCAGCCACAGACCGAAGCGGGTGCCGAAGATGGTCAGCACCAGGCCGAGCTCGAGCAAGGTCGGGGCGATGTTGAACAGCAGGAAATAGAGCATCGTGTCGATGCTCTTGGTGCCGCGCTCCACGACCCGCGTGACCGCCCCGGTGCGCCGCTCCAGGTGAAAGCGCAGCGACAGGTTGTGGAGGTGGGCGAAGACGTTCGAGGTCAGCCGCCGGGCCGCCTCCTGCCCGACTTTCTCGAACACCGCGTTGCGCAGATTGTCGAACAGGACGCTGCCGAAGCGGGCGGCGGCATAGCCCACCACCAGAGCGATCACGAGATAGACCGCCTCGCGGCTCCCCTCGGACATATTGTCGACCGCGCCCTGCAGCGCGAAGGGCGCGCCATAGACCTGGACGAGCTTGGACAGGATCACGAAGCCGAAGGCGAAGAGGATCCGCGCCTTCAGCGCCGGCGCGCCCAAGGGCCACAAATATGGGACGAACCTGCGCAAGGTCGCCAGATCGGCGCGCTTGTCGGCGGCTTTGCCGGATTGATCGTTTTGCGGGAGCGTCGCCATGGCTCGCCGACATAGGGTTCGAGCGAGCCGATCCCAAGCGAAAGGCTCGTTGCAGAGGCGGATCGGTTGGAACTCCGCCAAGCAGCGACGGGTTTGAACGACAGGTTCTTGAAGGAAAGTAAGATGATGGGTCCCGCCGGATATCTGCTCGCAATCCTTGGCTGCGGCGAAGGCGAAGCGAACTGCCAGCAGGTCGCAGTCCAGCCGATGGTCTATGAAAGCCGCGCCGCCTGCCTGGCCGCGACCGAGGCCGCTCTGGCCGATGCCGAAGCGCCCTATCCGGTCATCGTCGCCGACTGCCGAGTCGCCGGCACGCGCCAGGCGTCGGTGCGCGCCGACGAGGTCCGCCTGCCCGAGCCGCGCGGCGTGCTGATGCCGATGCTGGCTGTCTGGAATCGCCGCTAAAGCAGCCGATTCAGCCACGCCAGCGCATGGAGGCCATGCGCTCCGACCAATGGCCAAGCCCCAACCCGCCGGACGAGACCTGTTCGAGGCGGTAAAGATACTTATATGTCCGACGAGTTGCTGCATCCTATTGGCAGCATGAGCGTTACCGGCTGACCCAGGATATGGTTTGAGCGTTATTGCCTAGTCAGTGCTAGGCTCAGCCCCTGGAACCAAGTCGAGCGCAAGATTGCAGGACATCGATATGAGTGCGGCGCGCTATACCAGCTTCCGCGAATTCTGGCCCTATTATCTGCGTGAACATTCACGGCCGGCCACCCGACTGATTCATTATCTTGGCACCAGCCTGGTCGTCGGACTCGCGATCGGCGCGTTGGCGTCCGGTATTTGGTGGCTGCTCGCCTTGATGCCAGTCGCGGGCTACGGCTTTGCCTGGACGGCCCACCTGCTGGCCGAGAAGAACCGCCCCGCGACGTTCAAATATCCCAGCTGGTCGCTGGCGGCCGACTTTCGCATGTGGTGGCTGTGGCTGACCGGACGGCTTGGCCCGCATCTCGAGGCAGCCGGCGTCGCGACGCCGCGGGCGACCTCCTGATGGCCACCGCGCCGATCCTCGACGATCCGCTCGCCGCCTTGCTGGCGAAGATGCGGCTGCGGGACAATGTGTCCGAGCATGAAGCCGCGGTGCTGCGCGCGCTGATCACCCGGATTGTCGATTATCCGGTGGGCCATGTCATGGTCGAAGCCGGCCACCCGCTCAGCGAATGCTGCCTGCTGATCGACGGCTTTGCGGGCCGCTACAAGGATCTGTCGGACGGCGGGCGGCAGATCACCGAGGTCCATGTCGCCGGCGACTTCGTCGATATGCACGGCTTCCTGCTGAAGCGGCTGGACCACAATATCGGTGCGCTGACGGCGGTGCGGATGGCGGTGATCCCGCACAGCATGATCGTGGACATCACCGAGCAGGAGCCGCATCTGGCCCGCTTGCTGTGGCTGTCCACCCTGGTCGACGCCTCGATCCAGCGGGAACGGATCCTCACGCTCGGCCGGCGATCGGCGATCGCCCGAGTCGCCCATCTGTTCTGCGAAGTACAGACCCGGCTGGAACTGATCGGCCTGGCCGACGGCCGGGGCTATGCTTTTCCGGTGGTGCAGGCGGACCTCGCCGATGCCTCCGGCCTGACCCCGGTGCACGTCAACCGGATGCTGCGCGAATTGCGCGAGCGCGGGCTGATGACCTTCAAGGGCGGGATCGTCGAAGTGCAGGACCGCGTCGGGCTCGAGCAGCTCGCGGAATTCGACCGCAATTACCTGACCATCGTCCACACGCCGCGCTGAGCTGTCCGTTAGCGGACACTTGTCCGCTGGCGAACGCCAACGAAACGATCGCCTCCCCAAGAGTTGGTGAGATTTGCGATCATTTTGTAGCCGTTAAACTGGCGTTCAGGCGGGCATTTTCCATTTTTGGCAGTTTTCTGCGGTTTTCGTGGTTTGGCACGGGGCCTGCAATTCCTTTGGCATGGCCGCGGATGGTCCGCCGGCCCGAATGAAAAGGAATGAAAACATGTCTGCCGCCACGACCTTCACCCAGAAGATCCTCGCTTCGGTCACCGCGCTCGCCGCCAGCTTCGTGCTGATCACCGCCGCCGCCGGCCCGATCGCTCCGATCGCCTGAACCAACTTCCTATAACCTGGAGATATAAGATGAGCCTCAAACTGAACTCTGCCGACAAGCTGATCGCTTCTATGAGCGCGCTGTTCGCCAGCTGGCTGCTCGTTTCCGCCGCTGCCGGTCCGGTCTTCGTCGCTTGATCCGCGTCCCTGCCCCCTCATTGAGGAGCCAAGGCCTTATGGAAACACCTTATGCCCGCGACCGCGCGAACGGCAAGATCCTCGGCGTCTGCGCCGGCCTTGCCCGGGCGATCGATTATGACCCGGCCTATATCCGGCTGGTCGCCATTCTCGCGCTCATGCTGCTGGGACCGTTCACGATCCTGGCCTACATCCTGACCGGCTGGCTGGCCGACTAGGGGTTTCACACCTCTGACCAGCTTAGCTGGGGGCCGGACAGCCGGCGGATCCACCAAGGGATCCGCCGGCTGAACTGTATCTGGGGCACAGCGCCCGACACCAAGTCTAGCATCTCACTGAATTCATCCGCTAAGCCCGGCAGATGGCGGACGGGGATCACCATCAGCACGGCCACGACCATGGGCATCATGGTCATGCCCACCATGGTCACGGTCATCACGGCCACGGCCATCACGGCCACGGCCACCACGGCCACGGCCACGCAGGCCACAGCCACGCGCCTGCCGATTTCGGCCGCGCCTTCGCGATCGGCATCACGCTCAACCTGGCCTTCGTCATCGTCGAGGCCGCTTATGGCTTCTGGGCCAATTCGATGGCGCTGCTGGCCGACGCCGGCCACAACCTTTCCGACGTCCTCGGCCTGATCATCGCCTGGATCGGCTTTGCCCTCGCCAAGCGCGCGCCGAGCCGCCGCTTCTCCTACGGCTTTCGCGGCGCGACCATCCTCGCGGCCCTCGCCAACGCCATCATCCTGCTGATCGCGGTCGCCTTCATCGTCTATCACGCGGTGATGCGCCTGATCATCCCGGACGTGGTGCAGGGCCAGACGGTGATCGTCGTCGCTTTGATCGGCATCGTCATCAACGGCGCCACCGCCTGGCTGTTCGCGCGCGGCAGCAAGGGCGACATCAACATCCGCGGCGCCTATCTGCACATGGTCGCCGACGCTTTGGTCTCCGCCGGCGTGGTGGTGGCCGGGGTCCTGATCCTGAGCACCGGCTGGCTGTGGGTGGATTCGGTCACCTCGCTGATCGTCGCCGGTTTGATCTTCATCGCCACCGCCGACCTGGCGCGGGAATCGCTGACCATGGCGCTCTCCGGGGTGCCGCGCAGCATCGACCCTGATGCAGTCGAGGCGGAGCTTGCGGCAATGCCGGGCGTGACTCGGGTGCACGATCTGCACATCTGGCCGATGAGCACGACCGAGACGGTGCTGACCGCGCACCTCGTGGTACCGGCCGGGCCGCCCGGCGATGGCTTCCTAACGCAAGCGCGCAAGACGTTGCACGACCGGTTCGGCATCGGTCACGTCACCTTGCAGGTCGAGACCGGACAAGGTGGGGATTGCGACGGCTGCGGATGAGCGGGCTGGAGCGGTTCGTCGAGGCGCAGGCGGGCGTGTACGAAACCGCCCTCGCCGAGCTGATCGCCGGAGAGAAACGCGGCCACTGGATGTGGTTCGTCTTCCCGCAGCTTGCCGGCCTGGGGCTGAGCGCGATGGCGCAGCATTATGCGATCGGCTCGCTGGCGGAGGCGCGCGACTATCTCGCCCATCCCTTGCTCGGCGCGCGGCTGAGGGAATGCACGGCGGCGATGCTCGGCCATCCCGACCGCTCGGCGGAAGCGGTCCTCGGCAGCGTGGACGCGCTCAAATTCCGTTCGTCCATGACCCTGTTCGACGCGGCCGAGCCGGATGGGGCGTTCGCCCGCGCGCTCGATGCTTTCTACGACGGCGAACGGGACCTGCGGACCCTGGCTTTGCTCGCCTAGACCAGGCTCTTGCTGGCCTGTTCGAACACGTCCTTCGACACGCTGGGCTCAGCGACGATCCGCTGCAATTCGGCCTGCATCAGGGCCTGCCGCTCCGGCCCGAAGCGGCGCCAGCGGCCGAGCGGCGGGACCAGTTTCGCGGCGGTCTGCGGATTCAATTTGTCCGCCGCCAGGATCATGCCGGTCAGGAAGCGATAGCCCCGGCCGGACGCATGGTGGAAGCCGCGCTGATTGGCGGCGAAGGCGCCGACCAAAGAGCGCAACCGGTTCGGGTTGGTCATGGTGAAATCGGGGTGCTGGGCGAGCCGCTCCACCTCGTCCACCACGTCGCCGCGCATGGAGAGCGCCTGCGCGGTGAACCATTTGTCGAGCACCAGGGCATTGTCGCGATAGCGATCGTAGAATGCGGCCAGCGCTTCCGAACGCTCCGCTTCCGCCGCCGAATTGACCAAGGTGCCGAGCGAGCCCTGCCGGTCGGTCATATTGTCGGCGTCGCGATATTGGCGCAGCGCCATGGCCGGGGCGTCCGGCGCGCCCGAAGCGGCGATGAAGCCGAGCGCGACCGTCCGCAGCCGGCGGCGGCCCTTGGCGGCGGGCGACAATTCGTAGCGGTTGGAGGCCGCGGCGTCATAAGCGGCGCGCCACAAAGGTTCGAGCTCGCGGCCGAGATCGGCGCGCAAAGCCTCGCGCGCGGCATTGATCGCGTCGGGATCGACGATGTCGAGATGGTCGCCGATGAACGCCTCGCTCGGCAGCAAGGCAGCCTCGCCGACGAAGGCGGGGTCGAGCGCCGGGTCGCTGAGCGTGTTGCCGATCGCCTCGATCACCGCGCCATGATCGGCAGTGCCGCCGTTCAGCCCGGCAAGCATCGTGTCGAGCATCAATTGCTGCATCGCCTCGTAGCGGGCGAAGGGATCGTCGTCGCGGGCGGACAGGAAGGCCAAATCGGCGGCGCTGCGGTCGGTCTCGACGATGATCGGGGCGGAAAAACCGCGATTGATCGACAGGATCGGGCGCTCGCTGATGCCGTCGACCACCAATTCGCCCTTGGCCTGATCCAGAGTGACGATCTGCTCGCTCAGTTTCTCGCCGCTCATTTCGCCAAACAAAGCGACCTTCAGCGGGATCGGCATCGGCTCCTTGTCCGGCTGGCCCGGCGTCGGCGGGACGAACTGGTCGAGCAATAGGTGGGCGCGGCCGCTGGCGGGTTCGTGGTTCAGGCTGGCGCGGACCTTCGGCGTTCCGGCCTGGCTGTACCAGCGGCGGAAGCGGGTCAGATCCTCGCCGGTCGCCGCCTCCATCGCGAGCACGAAATCCTCGCAGGTCACGGCCTGGCCATCGTGGCGTTCGAAATAGAGGTCGCAGCCGGCGCGGAATTTGTCCGGGCCGAGCATGGTGTGCATCATGCGGATGACTTCGGCGCCCTTGTTATAGACGGTCGCCGTGTAGAAATTGCCGATCTCCATATAGGATTCCGGACGGACCGGGTGGGCAAGCGGGCCCTGATCCTCCGGGAATTGCGCGGCGCGCAGCGCGCGGACGTCCTCGATGCGCTTGACCGCGGCGCTGCCCATGTCGGCGGAGAATTGCTGGTCGCGGAAGACGGTGAAGCCTTCCTTCAGCGAAAGCTGAAACCAGTCGCGGCAGGTGACTCGATTGCCCGACCAATTGTGGAAATATTCGTGCGCGACGACGCCGGAGACCGCGTCATAATCCGCGTCGGTGGCGATGTCGGGATCGGCCAGCACGTAGCGCGAATTGAAGATGTTGAGGCCCTTATTCTCCATCGCGCCGAAGTTGAAATCGGCGACCGCGACGATGTTGAACACGTCGAGATCATATTCGCGGCCGAACACCTCCTCGTCCCATTTCATGCTCTGCTTCAGCGCGTTCATCGCGTGCTCGGTGCGCGGCAGATCCTCCTCGCGCACCCAGATGCCAAGCTGCACCTCGCGGCCCGAGCGGGTGACGAAGGTGTCGCGCTGCGCCTGCAGATCGCCGGCGACCAAGGCGAACAGATAAGAGGGTTTGGGGAAGGGATCGTTCCACTCCGCCCAGTGCCGGCCGTCGGGCAGGTCTCCGCTCGCGACCGGATCGCCATTCGACAGCAGGACCGGATAGGTCGCCTTGTCGGCGATCATGCGGACGGCATAGCGGCTCAGCACGTCGGGCCGGTCGGGGAAAGGGGTGATGCGGCGAAAGCCCTCCGCTTCGCATTGCGTGCAGAGCAGGCCGCCCGAGGCATAGAGCCCCATCAGCTGGGTGTTGGCGGCGGGGGAGATCTCGACCTCGGTCACCACCGTCGCCTTGTCCGTGGCGATCGGGATGGTGAGCAAATCGGCTTCGAAATTATGCTCGGCGACGATGCCGTCGACCGCGACGGAGATGAGCGTCAGCCCCTCGGCATTCAGGACCAAGGGCGCGCCCGGCTCGGCGCGGGTGACCTCCAGCGTGGCGCGGACGCGGGTCCGCTCGGCGGACAGGTCGAATTCCAGCGCGACGGAGGGCACGGCCCAGGTGGGCGGAGCATAATCTTCGCGGCGAATGGTGACGGGCGTGGCGAGGGCGTTCTGGGCATCGAGCATGGCGCCCGCTTACCGGGTTTTGCGCGCCGGTTCGAATCCAATCAGTCGGGCACTGGCGCCGGCGCGGCGGGCCGTTTGCCGCCCAGGGCAACGACCAGTCCGGCGATCGCGAGCAGGCCGCCGGCGGCGGACAGGAAGGTCCAGCGATAATCCTCGAAGATGGTCGAGATCAGCATCGCGACGATCGGCACCAGCACGCTGGAATAGGCCGCCTTGGCCGGGCCGACAGCGCGGATGATGCGGTAATAATAAAAGAAGGCCAGCGCCGAGGCGATCAGGCCGAGATAGAGCAGGCCGAGCCAGTAACCGAGCCGCGCCTCCGCCACCGGCGGCCCGGCGACGACGAGCGCGATCGCGCCATTGACCAGCGCGCCGTAGAGCATCGCCCAGGCAAGCAGGCTCGGGATCGGCAGGCGCTTCACCGTCTCGACCAATTGCAGCAGATTGCCGACCGAGGCGGCCAAGACCGCGATCAGGGTGAAGCCGATGCCCAGCAGCACCGGGCCGACCGCGGCCACCGGCGCAGCGCGCAATTCCGCCCAGAACAGCAGGCCCACGCCCGCCATCGCCACTGCCGAACCCCAGAGAAACTGGGCCGAAACGCGCTGGCCGAAGAAGGCGCGCGCCAGCAATGCGTTGGGCACCACGAGCAGGGCGAAGACCACCGCGACCAGCCCCGAGGTCACATAATGTTCGGCGGCGTAGACCAGGATGAAGTTGATCACGAATTGCGGGATGCCGATCGCCAGCGCGTAGAAATGGCCGGCGCGGCCAATCCGGAGCGAGCCCGCGCTCAGCCGCGCGATCACGAACATCGCCGCCGCCGCGAGCATGAAGCGGTAGGTGACCGACCAGTTTGCCGGCACGCCGGCGCCGTCCGCCCCGAGCTGATCCTTGATGACGATCCAGGTCGAGCTCCAGATCAGCGAGATCGCGAGGAACGGAATCAGGATGACGGGGCTGCCCAGTCCCTGCTGTCTGTCACTCATGCCTGGATCACAGCGCCCTTATCGCCGCCGCCAGCGCATCGACATGGGCGGGGTCGCTGTCCCAGCTGGTGACCAGCCGCACTTCGCCCGGGGCCCAATCGTAGAAATCGAAACCCAAAGCGCGCAACGCCGCCGCTTCGGCCGGCGACACCTTCAGGAACACCTCATTCGCCTCGACCGGCACGACCAGCCGCTCCGGCCCGGCGGCCTCGGCGATCCGCGCCGAGGCATCATTGGCGGCGCGGGCATTGCGCAGCCACAGATCGCCCTCGATCATCGCCAGCAATTGCGCGGCCAGATAGCGGCCCTTGGAGAGCAGATGCCCGGCCCGCTTGCGGCGATAGCGGGTCGCCTCGGCGCGGTCGGGATCGAAGAAGATCAATGCCTCCGCCGACAGGCCGCCATTCTTCACGCAGCCGAAGCTCATGATATCGACGCCGGCGCGCCAGGTGAGGTCCGCCGGGCTGGCATTGGTCCGCGCTGCGGCATTGGCGAAACGCGCGCCGTCGAGGTGGAGGCCAAGGCCGCGCGCCTTGCAGATTGCGCCGAGCGCCGCCGTTTCCTCGGCCGTATAGACCAGGCCATATTCGGTCGCATTGGTGATCGAGACGGCGTGCGGCTGGGCCCAATGGACACCGTCCGGGACCAGATCGAGCCGCTCGGTCAGCGAGGCGGGCGTCAGCTTCGCGCCCTCGCCCTCGACCAGCAGCAATTTCGCGCCATGGGTGTAGAATTCAGGCGCGCCGCATTCGTCATTCTGGATGTGCGCATCCTTGTGGCAGATGACCGCGCCGTGCGGCGGACACAGCTCGGCCAGTGCCAGCGCATTGGCGGCGGTGCCGGTGGCGATCCAGAGCGCCGCGACCTCGGTGCCGAACAAAGCGGAAAAGGCACCGTCCAGCCGCTTGCTCCAGGCATCGCCGTCATAGGCGGTGTCGAGCCGGTTGGCGTCGGCCAGCGAAGCCAGAACTTCCGGGCAGGCCGCGGCCGCATTGTCCGAGAAAAAGCGCATTGCGTCGCTTCCTTGCGGCCCGCCCGTCGCCGCGTCAACGCGCCCTGTCCAAGTGCCTGACTTAACCAAGCTTTAGGGACAAAGCGCGTAGGGTGCCCTCTCTCGGCGAGGCTGAAATGAGCGCAGACACATTCAATCACAATGATGCGGCCGGGCAGCGCCGGGCCAAGCGGGCCCGCGTGCTGCTGGCGGCCAAGCTGAAGACGCCAAGCGGGGAAATCGATTGCCGACTGCGCGATCTGTCCCGCAAGGGCGCGCTGGTCGAGTGCAAGCCCACGCCCGCGACCGGGACGGAGCTGATCTTCCAGCGCGGCGCGATCTCGGTGCCGGCGCGCGTCGCCTGGTCGCAGCCGGGCCGGATCGGCCTGGAGTTCGAGCATATGATCGACGAGGCGGAGGTGCTGGTGCAGCTCGGTCCCGGCACACCGAAGGAAGTCAGAACTCCTTATCGCCAGACCATCCGCGGCAGCGTGAGCGAGCATGAGCGCAAGCTCGCCGCCACCTGGGGCATGACGGTCGGAATCACCATCCCCGACGGGTCTCACTGAGCCCGCGGCGCATGGACGTGTTCGGCTCCATCTGGGATTTCGGCGGCGGCGAGGACGATGCTGGCGGCTTGCTGGGCGAGCTGAGCACCTGGCACCGGCCGGTCACCAAGCGCGAACGCAAATCGTCGCGGCTGGCGGTCGACATGAATGCGGGCCTGCGCCAGCGCGGCGCCAGCGGCGTCTCAGTACGCGTGGTCGATCTGTCCGCGCACGGTTTCCGCGTGGCAAGCCACCTCGAATTGCCGATCGGCACCGACGTGTGGCTGCGCCTGCCCGGCCTCGAGCCCTATCACGCCACCGTCGCCTGGCAGGAAGGCCATTTCATCGGCTGCGCCTTCGAGCGCCCGCTCCACCCGGCGGTGGTCGACATGATCGTGCGGCGTGCGGCGGGGAACGCCTGAGCGGCGGTTGGCCCCTCTAGGAAATCCAAAGGTTAAGCCGGCCAACGATGACCCAGGTGCCGTCAGGCTGGCGCTCCAGGTGATCGAGAAAGCCGCCCCCGGCCAACGGTCCGCTAACGCCGCGCCATTCGACCAGCGCATGCCGCCCGTCTATGCTTAGCACCGGCAGTTCGATCGCGTGGATCGCGGCGAAAAACAGCCCGTCCTCTTGAACGCGTACGCCGTTCTCTCGCGCTTCCCTGCCGAGCCCGGCACCAGCCCTTTCGAGCATGACACGAAGGGTTGGACAATGAGCAGGCGCATCGCGATGGGCCGTTTCGGCCCAGCGACGGAACAAGGCGCGGTCTGGTGGCATCCCGGCCGACTCTTCGCCCGTCTGATACCAGTGCGCGCGCGTATAGCGTACACGATCCTTCTCGCCTGCCATCTCCTCAAACACGAGCGGCCGAGACTGATGATCGGAGGCGAGAATATGGTCGGCGACCGCCATCGCGGCCGCGCAAGGCCCATCCTCGGAGAAGGCTGCCGCCGCAGGGCCGGCGCCGAAGGCCGAAAGCCATGCCAGAAGACCGATGCGCGCGAATCTCACACGCTATCTCTCGGCCATCTCCCCGCGCTCGCCAAGGGCGATCTCGCCTGCGGGCCGACTTAGCCCAGGCCGAGCGCCGCCTTGTAGGTCTCGAGCAGAGCTTCCGCTTCGTCGCGGGCATTCTTTTCCATTTTGCGCAGGCGGACGATGGTGCGCATCGTCTTGGGATCGTAGCCGCGCGCCTTGGCTTCGCCGTAGACGTCCTTCACGTCGTCCGCGATGCCCTTCTTTTCCTCTTCGAGCCGTTCGATCCGCTCGATGAGCAACCGAAGTTCGTCGGCCGCGACATTGCCTTCCGCCATTTCTTGATTCGTCCTGCTGAATGATGTGGCGGCGGTCTAGGCAAAGGGTGCCGAGCGCTCAACCCCGCCTTGCGCTGCCATCCACAGTCTTTATGCGCTGGCGTCATGCCCACGCCGAAATCGAGTCCCAGCCGCTTCGTGCCGCGCACGCGCAAGGTGCGCATCCTCGCCACATTGGGACCGGCGAGCGACACGCCCGAAATGATCCGCGCGCTGTCGCAGGCGGGGGCCGACGCGTTCCGGCTGAACATGAGCCACGGCACGCACGCCGATCACAAGCAGAGGATCGAGACGATCCGCGCGCTGGAAAGCGAGCTGGAGCGGCCGACCACGATCCTGGTCGACCTGCAGGGGCCGAAATTGCGGGTCGGCAAATTTGCCGGCGGCCGCGCCACCTTGGCCAATGGCGCCACCTTCGCCTTCGACCAGGACGAAGCGCCGGGCGATTCGAGCCGCGTCCGCCTGCCCCACCGCGAGATTTTCCAGGCGATCGAGACCGGCGCGCGGCTGCTGGTCGACGACGGCAAATTGGTGTTCCGGGTCACCGCCGTGTCGCCGCAGCGGATCGAGGCGATCGTCGAGGTCGGCGGCGCGATTTCGGACAATAAGGGGCTGAACGTCCCCGACGTCGTGCTGCCGATGGCGGCGCTGACCGAGAAGGACCGGGCGGACCTCGCCTTCGCGCTCGACAATCATGCCGACTGGATCGCTTTGTCCTTCGTGCAGCGGCCAGAAGACGTGGCCGAGGCGCGGCGGCTGATTGGCGGCAAGGCGGCCTTGCTGGTGAAGATCGAAAAGCCGCAGGCGATCGAGCGGCTGGAGGAGATTCTCGAGCTGGCCGACGCGGCGATGGTCGCGCGCGGCGATCTGGGCGTGGAAATGCCGCCCGAGCAGGTGCCGCCGCTGCAGAAGACGATCGTCGAAATGGCGCGGCAGATGGGCAAGCCGGTGGTCGTGGCCACGCAGATGCTGGAATCGATGATCACCGCGCCGTCGCCGACCCGCGCCGAAGTCTCCGACGTCGCCACCGCCGTTTATGACGGCGCCGACGCGATCATGCTGTCGGCGGAAAGCGCCAGCGGCCAGTTCCCGCTGGAGGCGGTCGGCATGATGAACCGGATCGCGACCGCGGTCGAAGCCGATCCGACCCACCATGCCCGCGTCCATTTCACCGAGACCAAGGCCGATTTCACCACCAATGACGCGATCGCCGAGGCGGCCGCGGGCAATATGGTGAAGGTGGTGAGCGCGGCCGGCATCGTCTGCTTCACCATGTCGGGCAGCACCGCCCGCCGGCTGGCGCGCGAACGGCCGACCGTGCCGTTGCTGGTGCTGACGCCATCGGTGAAGACGGCGCGGCGGCTCGGCCTGTTGTGGGGCGCGCATGCGGTGCGCACCCGCGATGTCGACAGTTTCGAGGAAATGGTCGGCAAGTCCAAGCGCATGGCGCTGCGCCACGGCCTCGCGAAAGCGGGCCAGCGGCTGATCCTGGTCGCCGGCGTGCCGTTCAAGACGCCGGGATCGACCAACGTCCTGCACATCGTCCGGCTGGTCGGCGACGAACTGGAACGCCACGACCGGGATTGATCAATCCGGTCCGAAACGGACCAGATGATGGCGGCGATTTCACCGCTTGTTAGGGGCGACGCGAGCAGGATCGGCGCATGTCGCGCCATTGGGATTTTCGGAAGGAATTCTCGCCCACACGGCGCTCGAGACGGCGGCGACGCGGCTTCTGGCGGTTCGGTTGGGACGAGATCAGGCTGGTCCTGGTCGTCGGAGTCACGCTCGGGCTCGTCAGCCAGCTCGGCTCGTTCGGTCGCGGCGCCTCCGAGGTCATCGCGGAAGGGGACGGCAGGGTCACAGTCGTCTCCGGTCCGGTGGGCATCGTCGACGGGGACACGTTCGACCATCGCGGTCAGCGCAT
The DNA here is from genome assembly GCA_023424095.1 of Pseudomonadota bacterium. Lineage (GTDB taxonomy): Bacteria > Pseudomonadota > Alphaproteobacteria > Sphingomonadales > Sphingomonadaceae > Allosphingosinicella. Next base: position 22,065 of record JAFAEG010000128.1, read on the forward strand.
CCGCATCGCCGACATCGATACGCCGGAAATGCGTTCGGACTGCGCCGCCGAAGTCAGTTTGGCGCGGGCGGCAAGGGATCGGCTCAGCGTGCTGCTGGCGCAGGGGCCGTTCGAACTGCACCGGATCGACCGCGACGAGGATCAATATGGCCGCAAGCTGCGCGTGGTGGTGCGCGGTGGGCAATCGATCGGCGACCGGCTGGTGGCGGAAGGCCTGGCCCGGACCTGGAGCGGGCGGCGCGAGCCTTGGTGCTCGGCCGGGCGGTTGATCAATAGCCTTTGAAGCAGAGGCTGGCGGGGTCGAAACTGCCCTCAAGCACCTGAATGCGGGCGCCGGCCGGCATCAACGTAACGTGATCGATGCCGGCGAGGCCGAGAGTGCGGCGCGAAAAGCCGGTGCCCCAGGTCGCGACTCGGCTGTGGCCAGGGCGGGCCATGCCGTCCCAGACCGCCAGTTCCATGCGGCCCGCGCCGCTCGCCGCGCCGGTGACGGTGAGATGGGTGTGCCGGGCAGCGCAGCCGGGCGCGGCCGGATTGTGGACGGCGATCAACGTGCGGCCCGGGGTCAACGCGCCGCCGCTCCAGCCGCGGCGGCCCTGGCCATCCTCCTCCAACAGAGTGAAGCATGACGTCTCGCCGGCGACGGGCGGCGCATTGACCGGGGCGCAGGCCTGGTGATCGGCGTCCGCCATCTGACGGTCATAGAGCGGCGCGGCGATCGAGCAGCCCGCCGTCGCGACCGCCAGCAAGAGCACAATTCCCGTCCGTTCGATCCGCATGGCCGCTATCCCCCGACGGCCGCATCTTCGCCCAAGCCGAGCGCGGGAGCAACGCTTCGCCGCGCGGTCAGGCGAGATAGGCGGTCGGCCACGACAAAGTGGCGATCAGCGCCATCGCGAAGACGGCGCTGAGCCGCTGGAGGACGATGTTCTTCATGCTTCGACCATGCGCAGAGCAGCGGCCGCGCGGCGACCGGGTCGCGATGAAGGTGCGGCGGCGCGAGACGAAGCTGGTGCTCCGGCGGTCAGCCTTCCGAACGGCCGCTCCAGATGATCACCTGGTCGCCCACACCAACCTGATCGAACAGCAGGGCGGCGAATTCGAGCGGCAGGCCGATGCAGCCGTGGGTGGCGCGGTCATTGCCCTGGTTGGCGCTGCCGTGGAGCGCGACGCCGTCGTCGGTCAGGCGCAGCATGTGCGGCATCGGCGCATTGTAGATGTTGGAAGTGTGATCGCGCTTCTTCTGCTTCACCGGGAAGGTGCCGAGCGGGGTCGGGTGGTCGCCATAGCCATAGAGGAAGTGGGCGCGGCCGATCTCGACGCCGCCGCGATAGGCCGAAAGGGTGCGCGAGCGCAGGTTCACCACCACCGTCGCCGGGCCGCGGGCCGCGGCGGCATCCTCCGCCGACCAGACATATTGGCCCGGCTCGAGCCAGCGGGTGACGGTGATTTCCTTGGTGATGCGCAGATTTTTCACCGCCTCCGGGCGCTTGTCCTGCTCGGCGACGACCGGTTGGCCGCGATTCTGCTCGGTCTCGGCCGGCAAGGCGATGACGGCGGAAATCTCGGCCGATTCGGGCTGGCCGGACACCGTGGCGTCCGGCGACATCAGGATGACGAGGCCGATGAAGCTCAGCAGAAAACTGGTTTTACCGAACATCATCGCGTCTTTGCCTTCGCTCCCGTCAGGATGCTGGCCCGAAGGCCCCACGCGCGCGGCCCGCGCAAGCGCGCGCTCGCGCGCGTCCCGGAACGGTACCGATAGAGCGAAGGGGTTAATCGTCGGTGCGCGGCTTGACTCGGCACGGCGCGCGGCGAAAGTTCGGGGCGATGAAGCGGACCTGCCTCGCCCTGCTCGCTCTGCCGCTGGCGCTGACCGCCTGCCAGCGCAGCGCGCCGGCCGATGCCAATGCGAGCGCGCCGCAGCCGCCCGGTGCGGACCGGCTGATGGCCCGCGGTCGCGGCGACCGTGCGGAACGGGTCGACACCAAGAGCGAAAGCCGAATCAGGTGCAAGGAAGCGGTCGCTTCCATCCCCTGTGCGCCCTGAGGCGATATTGAGATAAAGAAATTGGTCGGGGAAAGAGGATTCGAACCTCCGGCCCCTGCCTCCCGAAGACAGTGCTCTACCAGGCTGAGCTATTCCCCGACCGATCATCCGGCAGCCCCCTCAAAGGGTCCGCCAGCGGAAGCAGAGGCGGGTCTATAGGGGCGGCTCTTGCCGGGTGCAAGCCGCCTGAAGCATGGGGTGTGCCGAAGGGATGGACGGCGCAGCCGGACGGCTCAGCGAACCTCCGAACTGTCGTCGGTCACGATCCAGTCGATCACCTGGCAGACGTTCACGCCCCGGCGCACCCGCTGCGTGCCGTCCTGCAAGGTCGCCTGCAGATCATAGACGCACTCGCCATTGCCGTCGTTGAAATCGATGGTCACCGTTCCGCCGGGGCGCAACACGCCGGTCGGGATGCGATCCTGGCCCCAATTGCTGTCGCTGGTCGCCGAACCCTTGATCAGGGTGATGGTCTGGCTGCTGGCATTGTTCACCCGGATGCGCCGGTCCTGGGCGGCCGGACCGGCCGGCGTCACCGCTGGCCCCGGCGTCGCCACGGGAGCGACCGGCGGCGTCATCGGCTGCTGGCCGGGCTGCTGGGGCTGAAGGGCGGGCTGCACGGCGCCGGGCGCGGCATTGGCCACGGAGCCGTTCTTCGCGCCGCCGGTGCCGAACATGCCGCCGGAACTCGCGTCGCCTTCGCTGCGCTGGCAGGCCGTGCCGGCGAGCAACGCCAGGATCGCCGCCGCGCGGATCGTCGTCTTGCTCCAGTCCGCTTTCATCTCATCCTCCCCGATGCGCTTCGGCCAGCATATCCGAAAGCGCCGTGAATTTCTCCCGCGGGCTGCCGTCCCGCGCCCGCGCCGCTTCCGCCGCCTCGATCTTCTGCCAGTCGCGGAAGGTGACGATATCGACCGCGCGCCCGGCCAACAGGGCGTCGAGACCAGGACGCCCTTCCTTGCGACCAACAGCCGGTTCGAGATCGGCCGCGATCAACTCGGCGACGCCGATTCCGTCCGGCCGGTTGGTGCCGATCGTCCCGCTCGGGCCGCGCCGCGCCCAGCCGACGCAATAGAGGCCGGGCGCGATCCGGCCCTCGCTATTGGCGAAACGGCCCTGATCCACTTCATAGGGCACGCCCTCGATCGGCGGAGTGCGATAGCCGATGCAGGTGACGATCAGGTCGCAGGGGATTTCGTAGGTTTCGCCGGTGCCCTCGGCGCGGCCCTGCAGGTCCAGGATGGTACGCTCGACGACGATCCGCTCGACCTTGCCATCGCCTTCGATCCGCACCGGCTTGGCGAAGAAATCGAAGTGGATCGCCTTGGCCTTCCCCGCCGGATCGACCGCCGGGAACTCGCGCAGGATCGTCACCGACTTGCGCATGCCGGGTTCGAGCAGGGCATCGTCCAGCTCCGGCGGGAAATCGGCCAGATCGACATAGGGCGCGGCGTTGGCGAGATGAGCGAGTTCGCCCAATTCCTTCGGCGTCATCGCGATCTGGTGCGGACCGCGGCGACCGAGCACGTGTACGTCGCGGATGCTGGAATCCTGCAGCGCGTCGAGCGCCGGGCCGACAATGTCGGAGCCGGCGAATTCCGCGCGGGTCTTGGACAGGATGCGGGCGACGTCGAGCGCGACATTGCCGTTGCCGATCACCACCGCCGCCTTGCCGTCCAGCGGCGGGGCGAGATCGGCGAAATCGGGATGCCCATTATACCAGCCGACGAACGCGGCCGAGCCGACCACGCCGGGCAGATCCTCGCCCGCAATCCCCGCCGGGCGATCGAGCGGGGCGCCGGTGGCGAGGATGACCGCGTCGTAGAGGCCGAGCAATTCGTCGATCGTCACGTCCTGGCCGACCGTGACGTTGCCGACGAAGCGGACATTGTCGGTGAGCGCGGTCTTTTCGTAGCGCTTCGACACCGCCTTGATCGACTGATGATCCGGCGCGACACCGAAGCGGATCAGGCCGTAGGGGACGGGCATCCGATCGATCACGTCGATCATGACGTCCGCGCCATAATGCTTCTGCAGCGCCTCCGCGCTGTAATAGCCCGCCGGCCCAGACCCGATCACCGCGACATGCCGCATCATGCTCTCCGCCCGTTTTATCGACGGATGCTAGTGCGGTCTGGCGAAAGGCGGAAGCCTCACCTTTTATCCTCGAGCAACTGCGTGCCGGAGCGGCGAATGCCCTGCTCGATCAACGGGCGCAGGAATTCGAGCATGGGCGGCAAGGTCACCCTCACCCGCACGATCTTCTCCTGCACATCCAGGCTCGCGGCGAGATCCTGCCCCATGGCGGCGATGGCGAGGTCGAGCCGGTCGCCGGTCCAGCTCGGCGTCGCGGTCGCGCCGGCGGGCAGCGCACCGACCAATTGCCCGGTGCCCGCCTCGATCCGCCGCTTCGCCTCGGCTGCGCCCAGGCCGTGCGGCACGTCGACCGTATGACCGCTCATCGCGCGGCCGGGGCGATGGCCAGGCCGTCGCCATTCGCGCCCGCCGCCAGCCGGCGCAGCACGTTGCCGCTGGCCAGATCGACTTCGGCGACCTGATTGCGGCCGGTCTCGGCGGCGTAGAGCCGGCTGCCGTCGGCGGAGAACAGGATGGTGACCTGCCCTGCTTCCTGCGCGCCGCTGACTGCGATCGTGCGGGTAACGGCGCGGGTCTGCGCATTGATCACCGACAGGCAGCCGCAGCCAAGATTGGAGGTGACGATCCAGCGCCCGTCCGGGCTGGCGAGCACGCGGATCGGTACCGGACCGGTCGCGACCTCGGCGACCCTTTCGAAGCTCGTCGTGTCGAAGGCCTGCACCCGCGCGCCCTGCAGGTCGCCGACCCACAGGGTGCGGCCGTCGGGGGTGAGGGCGATCCCTTCCGGCTGTCCGCCGACGGTCAGATCACGAAGCTTGGTTCCGTTCGCGAGGTCGAGCACGCTGACCGTGCCGTCCGGAATGTTGGCGGTATAGGCGCGGCGGTGGTCGGGAGAGATCGCGACCATGTGGGTGCCGCGCTGGCCGGTCGAAATCGCGCTCACCCGGTCGTTGGCGCGCGTGTCGATGATGGTCAGTGACTGGCTGCGCTCGGTCGTGGCGACGATCCGCCCGTCGGGAAGCCAGATGATGCCGTGCGGCCCGGCATTGGGAGCCAGATCGATCGTCCTGAGCTTCGCCCGGGTGGCGACGTCGAAAATGTCGATGCCCGCCGCGCCATAGGAGACCACTGCCGCCTGCCGCCCGTCGGGCGAAATGGCGATTTCATGCGGCATCCGCCCGGTCGCGGCGCGCCCGAGCTCGCGGCCGGTGGCGAGATCGATGAAGCTGACTGTGTCCTCGCCCTTGTTGCCGACCAAAAGGGTACCGGCGGGCGGTGGCGTGGAAGCCTGCGACAGGAACAGCGACGATAGCAGGATGAACAAGGTCATGGCGCGTCCTCCGGAATCGGGAGAACCCTAACCAGCCGTGTTAGCGGTGCAAAACACTTTATTGCGGGGTGGCATCAGGCCGGGCAGGTCCGCACCGTCCGGTTCTGCAAATTGGTGATCCCGAACGCGGTGCGCTCGCGCACATTGAAGGCCGCCTCGTAGCGGATCTGGCCGACATTCAGCACGTCGTAGATCAGGGGCTGATATTGATAGGTCACCTCGACGAACATCACGTTCGTGCCCGTGCCGGCGGTGATCTTGCGACCCGTCGGACCCAGGCCGTCCCGGAGCGTCGCATTGGTCGCGCCCGCCCCCTGCCGGCCGTAACGCGGTGCGACGTTCAGCGAACCGTGACAGCGCTGATAGGTGATCTTCTGGCCGGCATTCGCGCCGGTCTGGCCGTTCGGCTCAAGCGAGGACAGCACGACCCGGCCGCGGCTGGCGAAGTTGATGCGATTGCCCATCACGTCGACGCCGGCGAACGCTTCTTCGATGTCCGTCTCGTCCATCTGGGTCAGGATCCGCGCGCTGGTATCAGCCGTGGTCGTCGCGATCTGGCTGACACGCAGATGGGCGAGCGCGACGTTGGCGCATTCCAGCCCGCCGGCGGCGACCATCATCACGATCGGCAGCGCCAGCGCGAACTCGACCATCGAGACACCGCTGTCGCAATCGCGAAGGCGCTTGGTGCTGTTCATGGGCAGATCTCGGCGGGCCGCACCTGATCGCGGAACGGCTGGCGCTTCACCGCGGTGGTGACGTTCATGTTCAGATTGTTGCTGTCACCCCACAGCCGGCCGACCGGGATCAGGCGCGGCATCTGCAGGTTGATGGTGAACTGCACGACATCGTCGGCGCCGCCGACGCCGCTGCGCGACGAGACGTTGGCATCGTAGGTGCCGTTCGGATTGGAGTCGATCCAGCAGTCGGTCGCGGCGTCGTAACGGCCATTGCCATTCTTATCGAGCGTCAGCCGCTCGGGCCTGCCGTGATCCGAATAGCGATAATAAGTGTCGGCCTTCACCGAATAGGTCGCGCCCGACATGTCGATCGCCTGCATGCGGTTCTGGATCAATTCCTTGACCCGGTTTTCCAGCGTGCCGGATTTGCCGATGTTCGGGCTTTCGACGCTGATGATGCGCGCCGCGTCATTGGCCGCGCCCTGCAGCACCGAATGGACGTACATCTGGTAGGAGATGTCGACGAGCCCGACCATCACGATCGTGAACGGGACCAGCATCAGCCCGAATTCGACGATGCTGACGCCGCGCTTGTCGGCGGTCAGGCGACGCAGGCGCCGGCGAGGGATGAACCGCAGCCTCATTGCGTGAGTCTCAGCTTGCCGATGCCGCGGCCGATCAGCTCGAAAATCTCTTCGAGGTCGCTGCCGTCGCTGACATAATAATGGCCGGCACTCGATGCGCATTGCTGCATCTCCGGCAGCGAGCCGGAATCGAGCACGATCACCCAGACCGTGATGCCCATGGTGCGCGCCCGGTTGCAGGCGTTGAGGAAACGGCGTGTATGCCGACCCTGCACGGCGTCGCTGATGCCGGGTGACATCGGGTTTGACGTGCCAAGCCGGCGATCGACCCAATCCACGCCATAAGCCGTATAGGCTTCGTCCTCTGTGCTCATCACGCCGTCGGTCAGCAGGACGATATGCTTCTGGACAGGGATGGAATTGAAAGTGGTGGGATTGTCGGTCGCGAACATCCCGCCGGACGAGAGGTAACGCATGCCCCAGATCATGCCGACGTCGTGAAAGGTGTAACCGCCGGCGGCCCGGCCAGTGTAGAAGGGCGCGGTGCCGCTATAGGTCTGAGACCCGGCGATCCGGTTCATCTCCGCCTGGAAGGCCGATTCCGAGGCATATTCGGCCAGCCGGCGCGCAGGCCGGGGGCAGAAGGAGCGTAGGGTTGCGCTAAGGCTGGTATTCTCGCCGCGCTGCCCGTCGGGATCATAGGGGTTCCACTTTCGGGCCTCCTCGGTCGTCGACACAAGGTTGATGTCGCTCTCCGAGACGTCGGTTGAGATCGCAATCGGATTGTGCGCGCTGCCCACGGACGCCCGCTCTTCCACACAGCCGTGATTGGGATTGGTGGTCCAGTTGGGCGTCGAGCCTCCACGCCAGGTATTGTACCAGGTGCTGTTGTGCGAGACGCTACGCAGCACACAGGTCGTGCGCCCGGTCGACGTGCTAATATTGTTGCAATCCTGCCAGTTGGGCGAGGAGCTCGTGCCAGTGTTGCGAGCGCGATACTGGGTCGGTTCGCGGATCCACCCCGAATTGAGATCGCGGGCGACATTCGTCGTCATCGAATAAGGCATGAAGCCGTAGCGCGTGCGCACGCCGGGCGCATCCTTGAGCGCGCGATACAGGCCCGCCGCGCCCTCGCGCATGCGCCGGATCCGCGACGTGCTATGCTCCTGGTCGCGCGAACGGCAGCTCGTACCGGTCCCGGCCTGGCAGTTCATCGACAAGGTGACGTCGAGCACCAGCATGATGTCGTTGTTCACATAATCCTTGTCGGCCACGCAGGTGACCGAGATCGGAATCGAGCGAACGCCGAAAATGCCCATGATTTCGGTCGGCACGTTGGTCGCGGCGGTGACCTCCACCGCGGACGCGTCACCCGCGCTCGCTTCGACCGTCGGCTCGAAGGTCGACGTGTTCATGGTGCCGATGGGGAAGTTGAACTTGAAGAAGCGCTTGCCTTCCTGCCGGGCGGCGTCGCTGAAGGCCGAGGAGCCCATCAGGCGGCGCGCGGCGGTCGCGCCTGCGTCGCAGGCGGTCTGCAGCTTGGCCTTCGCCATATAGGCGCGCGCCATGTCGACGCCGGAGCCGACCATGCCGATCAGCGGGATCAGCAGGGCCGCCATCATCGCCAGTGTGTTGCCGGCTCGGTCGCGGAGCAGGCGGCGCATGACGCCCCCTTTTTCCTTCGTTCCGTCCGGCCCACCCGTGCTGAACATGCACCTCTCCCGTCGATCCGCCTGAGCGGTCAGACGCGGCGTGTGCGCCAACTTGGCCTAAGGCCGGCTTATCTGGATTGGTTACCGCGGCATTAAGGCGGCAAGTCCCGTCGCGATGCAGGATGGACCGCGCCGAATTGCCGAAAGAATCCGCTCCCGCACTGCATCATTCTTGCTGCGTTGCGGCGAAGCGAAAGACGAACAGGTTGAGTCGACGGCGAAATCCGTGACTCCGGGGAACCAGTTATTATGTCGGCTGCATGCAGAAATTCATGGCTGTTCGCGCCGCGATTGCGGCGGCGCTCGCTTTCACTCTCGCTCCGGCTTCCGCTCAGACCCAAGTCGCATCGCCTTCGGTGATCCATCTTGTCGCCAGCACCGTGATCGCCGATTCGAGCGCGACGCTCGACGTGCTCGCGCTCGATGACGCGGAGTTTCACGGCATCGATTTCCCCCGCGTCGCCCCCGGGCAGGAGCGGGCCGATTTCGAAGCCTGGCTCGATCGCAATGCCGGCAACCGCGCCGCGATCGCGGACTTTCGCGCGCATCTGGCGGCCAATGGCGTCGAGGACGTGCTGCCGGTCTGGCAGCTGGTCCGCACCTCTTCCTCCTATCGCGGCTGCCGCGCCCAGCCGTTCGAAGTCGCCCCGCGCGAAAAGTGGGACAATATCGTCAAGACGCTGAAGTTTGTCGAAGCTGATGTCATCCCGGCCGTCGGCCGCGTCCAGGCCGTCTCCGGCTATCGCAATGCCGGCCTGAACCGTTGCTCCGCCGGCGCGCCGGGCAGCGCCCACCAGCAATTCTTCGCCTTGGACCTGATGCCGGTCGATGCCAGCGTCGATCGTAGCGACCTGATCCGCGGCGTCTGTGCCGCGCACGCGCGCGATGGTCAGGCGTTCGATGCGGGCCTCGGCTTCTACAATGGCCGCCGCTTCCACGTGGACACCAACGGCTATCGCCGCTGGGGCGCGAATGGCCGTGGTGCGACCAGCCCCTGCGGCGGTCGCGCCTAAGGGCGGCTGAGGGGTTTCGCGAGGAGGCCCCGGACCAGCTTCATCGCGGCCGCATCCGCTTTGGTCGCAAGCCATTCCCACTCGAACGGCCGCCCATTATAAGGGAGCGACCGATCAGAAGGGGATGATCATGTTGCGTCACGTCCTTGCTTCGGCCGCGCTCGTCGCGACCTCAATGCCTGTGCTCCCCGCCGCCGCGAGCAATGCGATGGCGATCCAATCCACCGTCGGCAGCCGCAACTGCCCGCAGAGCGAAGCGCGCTCGACCCGGCGCAGCGTGATCAGCGGCCTCGGCAGCCTGGGCCGGCGCTTCGTCGGCTCCAACCCCGTGACGCGGACGGTGGAAAGCGTCATCCCCGCCCAATCGATGCTGACCGAAGCCCTACTCGACATGCTCGATTGCGACGAACAGCAGAAAGCCGCCAAGGCGACCGACGATGTCACCGCGCAGGCGGAGACGCAGGGCGCGGGCGCAACTGTCGCCTGGCGCAGCGAGAGCCGGCCGGGTGTTTCCGGCACGTCCACGGTTACCGCGGTCGATGCGCCCGGTGCGAGCGGGCGGCGCTGCATGACCGTCACCGACGTCGTCATCGTCGACGGCGAAGAGACGACCATGCCCAAGCGCATGTGCCGCACGCCCCCGTCGACCCGCTACGCCCGGGCCTGATTCCATGCGCCGCCTGCTTGCGGGATTGCTCGCCGCGTCGCTTTGTGCCGGACAGACGTTCGCGCAGGCGCGAGACCCCGCCAATCCAACCTGCCCCGCCCAGCCCAATTGGTCGGACTATCCGAGCATGCGCTTCACGGTCTCGACCGAGAACGGCATGAGGGTGCTGAAAGGTGAAGGCCGGATCGACGCCTCGACGCCGACCAATCTTCAGGCGGCGCTCGACGAACATGGCGATACCGTCGAGGAAATCTGGCTCCGCTCCCCCGGGGGCGATGCGCGCGCGGGCACGCAGGCGGGCTTCATCATCCGCGAATCCACGCTCCCGACCCGCATTCCGGGCGGCTGGACCTGCTTTTCTGCCTGCAACTTCATGTTCATGGGCGGCATGGCCCGGTTCGTCGACCCGGGCGGGATCTTCATGGTGCACATGTTCACCCATGTCGGCGCGGGCAGCGCCACCCGCCAGCAGGTCTCGCGGGGCGGCCAGACCACGGTCAATGTCGTTGGCGAGATCGAGCAGGCCAGCGCCTTGCTCGCGAGCGAGGACAATGACTTCCTGATCCGCATGGGCATTTCGCGTCAGTTGCTGACCGACGTCATGTACCAGGTTCGCGCCGTTTCCTCCGACGCCAACCGCGAGACCCGCCGCTGCCTGACCCGCGACGAGATGGTCCGCTACGGGGTGGCATCCGGGACCTATGATGGCTGATCCGGTCCGGTGAACGCGTTGCTGGCCTTGATGGCTATGCTCGCCACGATGCCCTCGGTGCCGGGGGATTGCACCGACACCGAAGCGACCGAAGCTGCCGCAGAAAGCGGGCCGCTCACCCTTTCCGTTGAAGCCCACGAAGGCGTCCCGATCCTGCGCGCCACCGGCCGGATCGAGGCGGGCGCGACCGAACGGATCCGCCTCGCCTTGCAGGACACGGCAATCGACGAAATCTGGTTCGATTCCATGGGTGGCGACAATGAGGAAGCAGGCCGGATCGGCGCCTTGTTGAGGCGATCCGGAATGATCGCGCGAGTCCCCGCTGGGGCCAACTGCGCCGACGCCTGCGCCACCGCGTTTCTCGGTGGCATCGCCCGGATGGTCGATCCCGGCGGCAGGATCGGTATCGCCGCGATGCCGCTGTCGGACCAGAATGCTCCCCTTTCCCAGGCCGAGCGCGAACAGGCGGCCGGGCGCTGGGCCGAGCGCCAGGCCGATCATTATATTCGCGCCGGGATCAGCCGCGGCCTGCTTCGGCTGCAACTGGAGCGGCCCGCCGGGAGCCTGTGCTGGCTGACCGAGGAGGCGCGGCAGCGTTACAATATCAGCAACGGGATCTTCGCCGGCCGCGCGCCGGCCACGCCGCCCGCCGAACCGACGCGCTAGCCGCGCGGATTAGCGCTTTACTGGGCGGCGCACCCGATTAGCCTTGGCCGGCATTCCGCTGCCTTGGGGGAGTTTCGAATTGGTCCGTTTCGCCCTCGCGCGCTTTGCCCCGGCGCTTGCTCCAATCCTTGCGGCCATTGCGTTCGCGCTTCCGGCCAGCGCCCAAACCCGCAGCGTCGCCGAGATCGCCGAGACCTGCCGCCGGGTCGGTGACGCGCCGTTCCTGCGCATCGATCCCACCGCCGCCGCGCAACTCGCCGATATTGGCCTCGACCGCGCCGCGATCTTCGCGCGGATGGCGGAAACCGCGATCCCGGAGACGATGGGCTGCTGGGCGATGCCGGTCGGCAATTTCGACAGCCAGCTCATCTCCGTCGGCATGTCGCAATGGAATTACGGCACGGGCAGCCTGCAGCCGGTGCTGATCCAGTGGCGCGAGAGCTTCGGCTCGCGGCGGCGGTTCAACCAGGCGGTTGCGGCGGCCGCGCCGACCTATGGCCGTCTGCTGTTCTCCGACGACTGCCTGGCCGTGCCGATCCGCGAGGCCTGCCGCGCCGGGATCCTGGCCGCGCATGAGCCGACCGGACGGATCAACGACATTCTCGCCGCAGAGCTGACCGCGATCTTCGACAGCGACGCGATGCTGCAGGTGCAGACCGACCATTATGTCCAGCGGCTGCTGTTCGTCCGGGCTGAATTGCTGCGGCTGTTTCCGGCCGGCGAGGTGACTCCGCGCAAGGTGCGCTGGGCGATCGACACGATCGTGCAACAGCGCAATCTGCCCGCGACCGAGGACGTGGTGCGGCTGCGCACCCGCCTGGCCGCAATGCCGCCCGCCGAACGCTGGCCGCGGCTGCGCGCCATCTTCGCCTGGTATGCGGCACTGGCGCAGACCGCGGACCAGGATGGGATCAGCCGCGACTATGCGTGGAACGTGGAGCAATGGAGCTGCATGATCGATTGGGGGCTGATCGACCCGGAGCAATATGAACTGCTCCACATCACCTTCCTGCGCAGCCGCAGCGCGACCGGAAACAGCGGCCGCTGGCAGGCTTTGACCTTCTCCCGGCGGGGCAAGATCATCCTCGGCGTCGGCAGCGTCAGCGGGCGGCGCGACGGCGAATGCGCGGCCGGCGCGGTGCGCAGCTGAGCGCCGCTTTGCCTCTCTCGCCCGCCCCTGCTAGGGCGCGAGATAATCGCCCACATTGTCACCCCGGACTTGATCCGGGGCCCACCTTCTTCGGTGAATAAGCTCAGGAAGATGGCTGTCGGATCAAGTCCGGTATGACAAAAAACCATAGAAAACAGACAGATGACTGACCTCAATCGCATTCGCAACTTCTCGATCATCGCGCATATCGACCATGGCAAGTCGACGCTCGCGGATCGGTTGATCCAGCGGACGGGCGGGCTGACCGAGCGCGAGATGGTGCACGGCCAGATGCTCGACAATATGGAGATCGAGCAGGAGCGCGGGATCACGATCAAGGCGCAGACGGTGCGGCTCGAGTGGAAGGGCCACATCCTCAACCTGATGGACACGCCGGGGCACGTCGACTTCGCCTATGAGGTCAGCCGCTCCCTCGCGGCCTGCGAAGGCGCCCTCCTCGTGGTGGACGCGGCGCAGGGGGTGGAGGCGCAGACGCTCGCCAACGTCTATCAATCGATCGAGCACGACCATGAGATCGTGCCGGTGATCAACAAGATCGACCTGCCCAGCGCCGAGCCGGAAAAGGTGAAGGCCGAGATCGAGGACATTATCGGCCTCGACGCGTCGAACGCGGTGCTCGCGAGCGCCAAATCAGGGATCGGCATCGAGGAGGTGCTGGACGCGGTGATCGAGCGCATCCCGCCACCGAAGGGCGACCGCGACGCGCCGCTCAAAGCCATGCTCGTCGACTCCTGGTACGACCCCTATCTCGGCGTCGTCATCCTGATCCGCGTGATCGACGGCGTGGTGAAGAAGGGCGCGCAGGTGAAGTTCATGGCCGCCGGCACCACCCATCTGGTGGACCGCGTCGGCGCCTTCCGCCCGAAGATCGAGCAGCTGCCAGAACTCGGCCCCGGCGAGATCGGCTTCATCACCGCGCAGATCAAGGAAGTCGCCCAGGCCCGCGTCGGCGACACGCTGACCGACGCGAAGAAGCCGGCGGCCGAGCCGCTGCCGGGCTTCAAGGAAGTGCAGCCGGTGGTCTTCTGTGGCCTGTTCCCGGTCGACGCCAATGATTTCGAGAAATTGCGCGAGTCGATCTCGAAGCTGCGCCTCAATGACGCCAGCTTCTCGTTCGAGATGGAAACCTCGGCCGCGCTCGGCTTCGGCTTCCGCTGCGGTTTCCTCGGCCTGCTGCATCTGGAAATCATCCAGGAGCGGCTGAGCCGCGAATATGATCTGGACCTGATCACCACGGCGCCGTCGGTCGTCTATGACATGCACATGAAGGATGGTCGCACCCTTCACCTGCACAATCCGGCCGACATGCCCGATCCCAATCATATCGAGATGATCGAGGAGCCCTGGATCGAGGCGGTGATCTACTGCCCCGACGAA
>JAFAEG010000134.1 GCA_023424095.1 Pseudomonadota bacterium
CAGAAAAGCTCGCTTCACGCGAAGGCGCGAAGACGCGAAGACGTGAAGAAAGATTGATTGCGCCTGCGGCGCGGAGAGGGGTCACGCCGCGATGCTCCCATAGCCTTCGCGCTCGAGTTCGTGCGCGAGTTCGGGGCCACCAGAACGGACGATGCGGCCGCCGGCGAGGACGTGGACGTGATCGGGCTGCACCAGGTCGAGCAGGCGCTGATAATGGGTGATGAGAAGCACCGCCTTATCGGGCTTCCTCATGATCCGGTTGATGCCGGTGCCGACCGTGCGAAGCGCATCGATGTCGAGGCCTGAGTCCGTCTCGTCGAGGATGGCGAGCTTCGGGTCGATGATACCCATCTGCACCATCTCGTTGCGCTTCTTCTCGCCACCTGAGAAGCCGACATTCACGTGGCGCTTCATCATGTCCATCGAGAGGCCGAGCGCGTCGGCCTGCTCGCGTGAGAGGCGCAGAAAATCGCCCGCGCTCAATTCCGCCTCGCCGCGGGCGCGACGCTGGGCATTCAGGGCGGTGCGCAGGAACTGGACGTTGGAGACGCCCGGAATCTCGACCGGATATTGGAAGCCGAGGAAGACGCCCGCGGCGGCGCGCTCGTGCGGTTCGAGTTCGAGCAGATCCTGGCCTTCGAACGTCGCCGAGCCTTGCGTCACCTCATAGCCGGGCCGGCCGGCAAGAACGTAGGACAGAGTCGACTTGCCGGACCCGTTCGGGCCCATGATCGCGTGGATTTCGCCGGCGTTGATCGACAGGCTGATCCCGTTCAGGATCGGCTTGTCCGCGACGTTGGCGTGCAAATTTTCAATCTCAAGCATGTTCGGTTTCCATTCGGGTCGCGGCCGGGGCCGGATCGACCAGCTTGGCGCGGCTGAAGCGGCTCTTCCAGCGTGGCCGGAAGGCGGCGTGCACGTCGCGCGCCACCTGCAATTTCTCGAAGCCCGTCAATTCGGGCGGCTGCACTTCCACCCACCATTCGCGCGACAGGATCGAATAGATGATCGGCCGCGGCGCGGTGCCGCGATTGGCGCCGCCGGCATGGTGGATGCGCACGTCCCAGAGCAAAGCGGAGCCCGGCTGGACCACCGGCTGAAAATCATGCGGGCGGCCGGCAGGGGGCGGTCCGGCGAGGTGACTGCCCCGCCAGAAAGCGGTGGTGCCGCTGGTCGTATCCATGGTGATCAGCGGCAGCGAGAAGGCCAAAGCGAAGGGCGGCAGCAGCCGGTCGAGCTCCGTGTCCGGATAGAGCGAGGCATCGTGGTGCGGGACTTGGTCCGGAGCGCCCGGGGTCGAGACCAATAGGCCAAGGGAATCGACCTTATATTCCCCGCTCAGCAGCGCCTTGGCGAGGTGCGACACCGGCTTGGGCAGCAGGATGTCGCGGTTCGCGAGCCCGCGCTCGACCGTCAGCGCGGTGGCGTGGCGGCCCTCATAGGGACCGTAGCAACGCGCGCGATCGGCCGCGCCCATATCGGGATGGCTGAGCGCGAACTCATCGCGGCAACGCGCGAGCAGGGCCGGATCGACCAGATCGTCCAGCACCACCACGCCGTCGCGGCGCAGAAATTCGAGCGCCTGCGCAAGCGCGGCGGAAGCATCGACGCCGGGGGCGAAGGAGACTCGGGGGTCGGTCATCCGACGCTCCCTTCCAGGCTGATCCCGAGCAATTTCTGCGCCTCGACCGCGAATTCCATCGGGAGTTGCTGCAGCACCTCCTTGGCGAAGCCGTTGACGATCAGGGCGACGCTATCTTCCTGATTGAGGCCGCGCGACATGGCGTAGAAGAGCTGGTCGTCGCTGATCTTGCTGGTGGTCGCCTCGTGCTCGATCTGGGCGCTGGGGTTGCGGACCTCGATATAGGGCACGGTGTGGGCACCGCACTGGTCGCCGAGCAGCAAACTGTCGCACTGGGTGAAGTTGCGCACGCCTTCCGCACCGGCCAGCACGCGGACGAGGCCGCGATAGGTGTTGTTGCTGCGGCCGGCGCTGATCCCCTTCGACACGACCGTCGAGCGCGAGCCCTTGCCGATGTGGATCATCTTCGTGCCGGTATCGGCCTGCTGCATATTGTTGGTGAGCGCGACCGAATAGAATTCGCCGACGCTGTCCTCGCCCTGGAGGATGCAGGACGGATATTTCCAGGTGATCGCGCTGCCGGTCTCGACCTGGGTCCAGCTGATCTTCGAACGGGCGCCTTTGCAGATGCCGCGCTTGGTGACGAAATTGTAGATGCCGCCCTTGCCCTCGGCATCGCCCGGATACCAATTCTGCACGGTCGAATATTTGATCTCGGCATCGTCCATCGCGACCAGTTCGACCACCGCCGCGTGGAGCTGGTTCTCGTCGCGCATCGGCGCGGTGCAGCCTTCCAAATAGGAGACGTAGCTGCCCTTGTCGGCGACGATCAACGTGCGTTCGAACTGGCCGGTATTGGCGGCGTTGATCCGGAAATAGGTGCTCAATTCCATCGGGCAGCGCACGCCCTCCGGAATGTAGACGAAGGTGCCGTCGGAGAAGACCGCGGCGTTCAGGCAGGAATAGAAATTGTCGCGCGCGGGCACGACGCTGCCGAGATATTTGCGGACCAGATCGGGGAATTCCTTCACCGCCTCCGAAATCGAGCGGAAGATGACTCCGGCGCGCTCAAGCTCGGCGCGGAAGGTGGTGGCGACGCTGACGCTGTCGAACACCGCGTCGACCGCGACCTTGCGCGCGCCCTCGACGCCAGCGAGCACCTTCTGCTCCTCGATCGGGATGCCGAGCTTCTCATAGACGCGCAGGATTTCGGGATCGACTTCGTCGAGGCTGCCGAGGGTCGGCTTGGCCTTGGGCGCGGCGTAATAATAAGCGTCCTGGAAATCGATCGGCGGGATGTCGAGCTTCGCCCAGGTCACCTCCTCCATCTCCAGCCAGGCGCGGAACGCCTTCAGCCGCCAGTCGAGCAGCCATTCGGGCTCGCCTTTCTTGGCGGAGATGAAGCGGACGGTGTCCTCATTCAGGCCCTTGGGCGCGAAATCGGTCTCGATCTCGGTGACGAAGCCGGCATCGTAGGTGGCCAGGCGATCGGTCGCCTCGAGCGCTTCGCGGTTGCGGATGTCGTCCATGCTCATTGTACCTGTTCCCCGGCAAAGGCGGGGGCCCGGCCATGGTCCCGCGCGTCGGCCTGCGCCGGGGTGCGGGAGAGTTGCGCCAGCGTGACCGACGAAAGCGCGTCGCGAATGACGGTGTTGACGATGCTCATATGCGGGCGGACCGCGCAGCCGCCCTCCAGCGCGCAATCATGGCGGCTGGTGTCGACGCAGGCGGTCATGGCAATCGGGCCCTCAACCGCTTCGACGATGTCGGCCAGGCTGATCGCGGCGGGCGGGCGGGCGAGGCGAACGCCACCGCCGGTGCCGCGCGTCGATTCGAACAGGCCGGCCGAGGACAGGCGATTGACGAGCTTCTGCGCGGTCGGGAGCGGGATGCCGGTTTCGGCCGCGAGCGTGGTCGCGTTGACCTTCGCCGCACCGCAATGGCGCGCGGCGGCGGACATCATCAGGACCGCATAATCGGCGAGGCTGGAGAGGCGCATTTGCGAACGATTCTCAAATCGGAATGATTTCGTCCGATTGCAAATAGGGACGGATTGCCGCCGGTCAAGCGATTCGGGTCTTGCGGCGCCTGTCCGGCACCTTATGTTACATTGTAACACGCATGGAGCCGCCCGCATGAATGCCGCCAACCGCGCCACGCCGCATTTCCTCGCCGAGGCCGGGATCGCCCCCGGCATGCGGGTGCTCGACCTGGGCTGCGCATTCGGCGAGCTGAGCCGGCTGGTGGCGCGGCTGACGGGGCCGGATGGCGCGGTGACCGGCGTGGACCGCAACCTCACCTATCTGGAGCAGGGAAGGGGCATCGCGCCGGAGCCGGGCGCGGCGCCGATCCACTATCTCGAGGCCGACCTGACCGGCGACCTGTCCGCCATCGCCGAGCAGCCCTTTGACGCGATCGTGATCCGGCGGGTGCTGATGTATCTGCCCGATCCCGAGCGGCTGGTCGCCAAGCTGCCGGCGCTGCTGAAGCCCGGCGGGCTGCTGGCGGTGCAGGAGCATGATTCGACCGGCCTGCCGATCAGCACCGCGCCTTTGCCGCTGCACCGCGAGGTGCATGGCTGGATCTGGGACACGGTCGAGTCGGAAGGCGGGCGGCGGACGATGGGGATGACCCTGCCCGATCTGTTGGAAGCGGCGGGCTGGACGGTCGCAAGCTGGCGGGCGGAGGCGACCTTGATCGGCGCGAACGAGACATCCTGGCTGGGCCGTGCCGTGCGCGGGATGCTGCCGCGGATGATCGCGGGAGGGGTCGTGAAGGAAGGCGACGTCGACCTCGACACGCTCGACGCGCGGCTTGAGGCGGAGCGGCGGGCGGCCGGATCGGCGCTGATCTGGGACTTGGCGCACATGCTCGCGGCGCGCGCACCCGCCTGAACCCTTGGCGGCACGGCAGCGGACGGCCATAGCCGCGCCATGTCGCTTTATTCCCTCCTCCGCCCATTGGTCTTCCGCCTGGATGCGGAGCGCGCGCACCGGCTGACCATCCGCGCGCTGAAACTGCAGCCGGCGGGACGGCCGCCCGCGCCCGACAAGCTGCTGACGATGCGGGTGGCCGGGCTGGATTTCCCGAACCCGATCGGGCTCGCCGCCGGCTTCGACAAGGATGCGGAAGTGCCGGCGCAGATGCTTGGGCTCGGCTTCGGCTTCGCCGAGGTCGGCACGCTGACGCCAAGGCCGCAAGCGGGCAATCCGAAGCCGCGCCTGTTCCGGCTGGCCGAGGATCGCGCCGTGATCAACCGGATGGGCTTCAACAATGGCGGCCAGGAAGCCGCCGCCGAGCGCCTGAAGGGGCGCGGGGCGGGGCTGGTCGGGGTCAATATCGGCGCGAACAAGGAGAGCGTCGCGGCGGGGACCGGAACGCAGGATTATGTCGCCGGCGTGCAGCTCATGGCGCCGCTGGCCGACTATCTGACGGTGAACATTTCATCGCCCAACACGCCGGGGCTGCGCGCCCTGCAGGACAAAGGCGCACTGACCGATTTGCTGCAGGCGGTAATGGCCGAGCGGGGATCGACGCCGGTCTTCCTGAAGGTCGCGCCCGACCTCGAGCCCGCGGACGTGGACGACATTGTCGCGGCGGTGAAGGCCAGCGGGATCGACGCGCTGATCGTCGCCAACACCACCATCACGCGGCCGCCTTTGCGCTCACGTCACGCCGGCGAGGCGGGCGGGCTGTCAGGCGCGCCGCTGAAAGACCTCGCGCTACAGCGGCTCCGCGATTTCCGCAGCGCCGCCGGGCTGGACCTGCCGCTGATCGCCGCCGGGGGCATCGCCGGCGGCGCGGCCGCCTGGGCGCGGATCAAGGCGGGGGCGAGCCTGGTGCAGCTTTACTCCGCGCTGGTTTACGAAGGCCCCGGCCTGGCGCGACGGATCAACCGCGAGTTGCGCGAACTGGTGACGCGCGAAGGCTTTACGACCCTCGCCGAGGCGGTCGGCAGCGAGGCCTGACTCGCGGCAGAGGTTTGCACCCGCACCCCCCTCGGCTAGAGCCGGAGCCATGTCCTCTCCGCACCTCTATCTGGTCGATGGCTCGTCCTACATCTTCCGGGCCTTCCACCGGCTGCCGCCGCTGACCAACAAGCATGGGCTGAATGTCGGTGCGGTCTATGGCTACACCACGATGCTGTGGAAGCTGGCGGAGGAATTGGGCCGGGCCGACGGGCCGACCCACCTGGCAGTGATCCTGGATGCGTCGGAAAGCACGCACCGAAACCAGCTGTACGACCAGTATAAGGCGAACCGCCCGCCGGCGCCGCCCGAGCTGGTGCCGCAATTTCCCCTGATCCGCGATGCGACACGGGCTTTCTCCATCCCCTGCATCGAGGAGGATGGGCTTGAGGCGGACGACATCATCGCTTGCTATGCGAAGGTCGCGTCGCAAGCCGGCTGGAAGGTCACGATCGTCAGTTCCGACAAGGATCTGATGCAGCTGATCGAGGACGGCGGCGATGGCCGCGGGTCGGTCGACATGCTCGACACGATGAACGACCGCCGCATCCATCGCGAGCAGGTGATCGAGAAGTTCGGCGTCGGGCCGGAACTGGTCGGCGACGTGCTGGCGCTGATGGGCGACAGCGTCGACAATGTGCCGGGCGTGCCGGGCATCGGCCCGAAGACGGCGACGGCGCTCATCCAGGAATATGGCGACCTGGAAAGCGTGCTGGCCGCGGCCGACGGGATCAAGAAGCCCAAGCTCCGCCAGAATCTGATCGAGCATGCGGAGATGGCGCGGCTGTCTCGACAGCTGGTCGAACTGGTCTGCGATGCGCCGATTCCGGAACCGCTCGAGGCGCTCGAGATGAAGGGCATTCCCGACGCTCCGCTGCGCGAATTCCTGGAGTATCACGGCTTCAAGACCCTGCTGAGCCGGCTGGACGGCCGTTCGGGCGCCTCGCCGGCTGCTGGCGGCGGCGCTTCGTCCGCCCCGGCCCGCGAGGAGGCGGCGCCGGAGCCGGCGATCGACCGCAGCCTGTACGAAACGGTCATCACCGAAGAGGCGCTTGAGCGGTGGATCACGGTCGCCCGCGCCCGCGGCTATGTCGCTTTCGACACGGAGACGGACGGGCGCGACTGCGTGACCGCGAACCTCGTCGGGATCAGCTTGGCGGTCGAGCCGAACATGGCCTGCTACATCCCGCTGGAGCATGGCGGCGACGACATGTTCGCCGAGCGGCCGGAGCAATTGCCGTCCGCGCTGGTGCTGGCGCAGTTGAAGCCGTTGCTGGAGGATCCGGCGGTCCTGAAGATCGGCCACAACCTCAAGTTCGACTGGGTCATCCTGGACCGGCGCGGCATCTGCGTCGCGCCCTATGACGATACCTTGGTGATGAGCTTCAACCTCGACGCCGGGGGCCTCGCCAGCCACAGCCTCGACGATCTCGCAAAGAAGCATCTCGGCCACACCTGCCTGACCTTCAAGGAATTGTGCGGGACGGGGCAGAAGCAGACCACCTTCAACGTCGTGCCGCTGGACCGCGCGACCGAATATTCCGGCGAGGATGCCGATGTCGCGTTGCGGCTGTGGCGGCGGTTCCGGACGCGCATGCCGGCGGAACGGGCGACGCGCGTCTATCAGCAGGTCGACCGGCCGATGGTGTCGGTGATCGCGCGGATGGAGCGCGAGGGCGTGAAGGTCGACCGCGCCATGCTGAGCGACCTTTCCGGCGAATTCAGCAAGCAGATCGCGGCGCTCGAGGAGCAGATTTGCGGCGAGGCCGGCTGCAAGTTCACGATCGGCAGCCCGAAGCAATTGGGCGAGATCCTGTTCGACAAAATGGGCCTGAAGGGTGGCCGCAAGGGCAAGAGCGGCGTCTGGTCGACCGACGTGAACGAGCTTGAGCGGCTGCAGCGCGAGGGCGTGCCGATCGCGCGCATGGTGCTGGATTGGCGGCAGCTGTCGAAGCTGAAATCGACCTATACCGACACGCTGCAGGAGCAGATCAACCCGGCGACCGGGCGGGTCCACACCAGCTTCAGCCTGTCGGGCGCGCAGACCGGGCGGCTGGCCTCGTCAGACCCGAATTTGATGAACATCCCGATCCGCACCGAGATCGGCCGGCGCATCCGCGACGCCTTCATCGCCGAGCCGGGCAATGTCGTGATGGCGGCCGACTATAGCCAGATCGAGTTGCGGCTGGCCGCGCACATCGCCGACGTGCCGCAACTGAAGGAAGCGTTCGCGCGCGGCGACGACATTCACAACATGACGGCGCAGGAGCTGTTCGGGACGGTGGACCGCGACAGCCGGGCGCGGGCCAAGACGATCAACTTCGCCATCCTTTACGGCATCTCCCGCTGGGGGCTTGCCAGCCGCCTGATGATCGAGGCGGACGAGGCGCAGGCGATGATCGACCGCTATTTCGAGCGCTTCCCCGGCGTGCGCAATTATATCGCCGAGACGCTGAGCAAGGCGCGCGAGACCGGCTTCACCACCACGCTCTTTGGCCGCAAGACGCATTTCCCGGGGCTGAAATCCAAGGTCCAGCACGAGCGGCAGGGGGCCGAGCGCGCCGCGATCAACGCGCCGATCCAGGGCACCGCCGCCGACATCATCAAGCGGGCGATGGCGCGCATGGTGCCGGCGCTGCGCGAAGCGGGGCTGCCGGGGACGCGGATGCTGCTGCAGGTGCATGACGAACTGGTGTTCGAAGTGCCGGAAGGCGAGATCGATCCGGCCAGCGCGGTGATCCGCGAGATCATGGCCGGCGCGGCCGAACCGGCGGTGAAATTGAGCGTGCCGCTGGGGATCGAGATCGGCACCGGCGCGAACTGGGGCAGCGCGCATTGACAGACGCAGGCACCAGCAAAGCCCTCTCCCCTGCGGGGAGAGGGTTGGGTG
>JAFAEG010000009.1 GCA_023424095.1 Pseudomonadota bacterium
GGTCCGGGGGCCGGCTTGCGCCGGGGGGACTACGCTCGGCAGCTCAAGCTCACCAGATCCTGACCCGTTGCTCCGGCGCCAGATACAGCCTCTGTCCCGCTTGCACATTGAACGCCTGATACCAGCCATCCAGATTGCGCAGCGTCAGGGCGCGGAACTGGCCGGGGGCGTGGCTGCCGGTGGCGATGCGTTGGCGCAGGGATTCGTCGCGGGTCTTGGTGGCCCAGGCCTGGGCGAAGGCGATGAAGAAGCGCTGGTCGCCGGTCAGGCCGTCGATCACCGGTGCTTCCTGGCCGTTCAGCGAGGCGCGGTAGGCGTCGTAGGCGGCGGCGAGGCCGGCGACGTCGGAGATGTTCTCGCCGAGCGTCAGCGTGCCGTTGACGTGGAGACCCGGTAGCGCCTCGTAAGCGTCATACTGGGCAGCCAGCGCGCGGCCGGCCTGCTGGAAGCGCTCGAAATCGGCCGGGGTCCACCAGTTGCGCAGGCGGCCGGTGCTGTCGAACAGGGCGCCATTATTGTCGAAGCTGTGGCTGATCTCGTGGCCGATCACCGCACCGATCGCGCCATAATTATAGGCCGCGTCGGCATTGGGATCGTAGAAGGGCCGCTGCAGGATCGCGGCGGGGAAGTTCAGCGCATTCTGCACCGGCAGGTTGATCGCATTGACCAGCTGCGGCGGCATCCACCATTCATTGCGGTCCATCGGCCGGCCGATCTTCGCGATCTGGTGGCGATATTCGTAGAGCCCGGTGGCGTGCTGGTTGGCGTAAGCATTGTCGGCCGCGATCTGCAGGCTGGAATAATCACGCCAGCTGTCGGGATAGCCGACGCCGACGATGATGCCGCGCACCTTGCGAAGCGCCTCTTCCTTCGTGGTCGGGGCCATCCAGTCGAGCGCCTCGACCCGGCGGGCGAAGGCGGACTTGATGTTCTCGACCATGGCCTGGACCTGGGTCTTGGCGGCGGCGGGGAAATAGCGCTCCACGTAAGCGCGGCCGACCGCGTCCTGCAGCGCGCCGCTGGTGGCGTTGAGCGCAAGCTGGTCGCGCGGCCGCTGCTGCGGCGTTCCGGCCAGAGCGGTGCCGTAGAAGGCGAAGCTGGCGTCGCGGATCGGCGCGGGCAGGACGTTGGCCTGCTGGTTCAGGGTGTGGAAGGCGAGCCAGTCCTTCCAGGCCTGCAGCGGCTCGGAGCCGACCAAAGCGGAAAGCTGCGGGATGGCGGTGGCATGATAGGCCTGGAACTTGGGCGCGCCGCCGAGGCCGGCGGCGTCGAGCAGGGCCGGCCATTCGATGCCGGGAGCGTTCTGTTCGAGTTCGGCGCGGGTCCAGACGGTCGCGCCCTTGGCGAAATCCTCGCTGTCCGCGCGGCTGGCATGGGCGCGGGCGATCTTGGTCTCGAGGTCCATCACCCGGCCGGCGGCGGCCTGCGCATCGGCGATGCCGCCCGCCTGCAGCACGGTGGCGATATAGGCGCGATACTGATCACGAATGCCGGCCATATTGGCGTCGCCGGAGAGATAATATTCGCGCTCGGGCAGGCCGATGCCGCCCTGCATCAGATAGGGCAGGGTCTCGCCCGGGGTGCTGAGCCCTTGGGTGACGAAGATGCCGAACAGATTTTCGGTCTGGAAATTGGTGGCGTTCAGCGGATCGGTGTCGGCGCGGAGCGTCCGGCCGATCGCGGCGCTGAGTGCGGCTTTGTCGTTGATGCCGGCGATGGCGGCGAGATCGGCCTGGGCCGGGGCCATGCCGGCGCGGTCGATCGCTTCGGTGTCGAGATAGGCGCGGTAATAATTGGCGATCAGCGCGTCATTGCCCTCCGTCGGGTTGGCGGCGAGGATCTGGTCGAGCATCTCGCGGGTCTGCCGCTCGCGCAGCTGATCGGCGATGTAGAAGCCGCCGATGCTCGAGCGGTCGGCCGGGATCTCTGTATTCTTCATCCACGCGCCATTGGCGTAATTGTAGAAATCGTCGCCGGGCGTGACCGATTTATCCATCGACGCCAGGATGATGCCGGCGTCACTGCCCTTCGCGGCCTGCGCATCATTTTCTGTCGGAGCCTGCGAGCAGGCGACGGCGGTGAGGGCGAGGGCGGAGGCGACGAGAAGCAGGCGGGGATATTTCATGGCGGCGGGCTCCATTGGCTCAGTCGGTCGCTCCGGCTCAGGCCCCAGCCGTGCTCGGGTGTCCTAGTCGAGTAGCGCGGTGGTTTCCAGCCGCTCTTTCCAAGGCTGGAACGGGCCGTTACGCGTCGAAGGCGCATGACGTTTACCCAGATTCTCGAATATTATGGCGCGATTTCCGGCGCGATCGCGGCGCTGATCGTCAGCCTTGATCTTGGCCGGCGCGCGACCGGCTTCGGCTTCATCATCTTCGTGACCAGTTCGCTGGCGTTGATCGCCTGGGGCCTGATGGGCGGTGAAAGCGCCGGCATCGGCTGGCAGAATGTCGTGCTGTTTCTGATCAACTGCGTCGGTGTCTATCGATATCTGATCCGCAAAAAACGCCCCGGTGTTGAGGGGCGGGAGGCAATGGCTTGAGCGTACCCAGTGATCCCGATCCCGAAGTCCCGGCGACCACCGAAACCCTGAGCCAAGGCGGCGCGGCGGCGCGGCAGAAAGGCTTCCTCGGCTTCGTCGAGAAGGCCGGCAATCTGCTGCCCGAACCGACGATGATCTTCGTCTATCTGATCCTGGTGCTGATGATGCTGTCGGCGCTCGGGGCCGGGCTCGGCTGGTCGGCGTCGCTGCCTTATGCGGGCGAGAAGGCGCCGGAATATGGCGTGCTGGCCGACGGCACATTGACCTATCAGGCGACGAGCCTGTTCTCCGAGGAGAATATCGCGCGGCTGCTGGGCGAAATGCCGCGGACGATGGCGGGCTTCGCGCCTTTGGGGCTGATCCTGGTGATCATGCTGGGCGCGGCGGTCGCGGAGCGGTCCGGGCTGTTCTCGGCGCTCATTCGCGGCTCGCTGGCGAAGGCGCCATCCTATCTGCTGACGCCGATCGTGGCCGTCATCGGCATGGTGTCGCACCATGCCTCGGACGCGGCCTATGTCGTGTTCATTCCATTGGCGGCGATCACTTATGCTGCGGTCGGGCGACATCCGCTGGTGGGGCTCGCTGCCGCGTTCGGGGCGGTTTCCGGCGGCTATGCCGGCAATCTGATGCCCGGGCAGATCGACGTTCTGCTGTTCGGTTTCACCCAGGAAGCGGCGCGGATCGTCGATCCGGCCTGGACGATGAATCCGCTGGGGAATTGGTGGTTCATCCTCGGGATCGTCGTGCTGTTCACGCCGGCCATCTGGTTCATCACCGACAAGGTGATCGAGCCGCGCCTGGGCAAATGGGGCGGCGAAGCGGATGAGGAGACGAAGAAGGAACTGGCCCGCTCTGAACTGACCGCGGACGAGCGCAAGGGGCTGAAAAGGGCGGGGCTCGCCGCGCTCTTCATCGTCGGGCTTTACGTCGCGCTGACCAGCACGCCGGGCTACACGCCTCTGATCAACGAAAAGGCCAGCGGCACGGCGCAATTGCAGCCGCTCTACGCGGCTCTGATCGCCGGCTTCTTCTTGCTGTTCGTCACCGCCGGCATCGCCTTCGGCACCGCGACGGGGACGGTGAAGGGTTCATCCGACGTCACCAACATGATGCGCGAGGGGATCAAGACGATCGCGCCCTACATCGTGTTCGTCTTTTTCGCGGCGCATTTCGTGGCGATGTTCAACTGGTCGCGGATCGGCCCGATCATCGCGATCAATGGTGCGGAGGTGCTGCAGCAATGGGCCTTGCCGGCGCCGATGCTGCTGGTGGCGGTGCTGCTGCTGTCGAGCTTCCTCGACCTGTTCATCGGCTCGGCCAGCGCCAAGTGGAGCGCGCTCGCGCCCGTCGTCGTGCCGATGTTCATGCTGGTCGGGATCAGCCCCGAAATGACCACGGCCGCCTATCGGATGGGCGACAGCTATACGAACATCATGACGCCTTTGATGAGCTATTTCCCGTTGATTCTCGCCTTCGCGCAGAGATGGGACAAGAGTTTCGGGGTGGGGTCATTGCTCGCCTTGATGTTGCCCTACGCTTTGACCTTCATGGCGTTGGGGATCAGCATGACGGTCGCGTGGGTGGCGTTCGATCTGCCCTTGGGGCCGGGCGCGCAGGTCTTTTATGAAATGCCAGGAGCTGGCCGATGAGCGGTCCCGTAATGACGTCGAAGATCGACGCGAATTCCGAGACTTACCGCACTTATGCTGCGCACAATAGAAGCCTCGCGGAGGAGCTTCGCGAGCGGGTGGCGGCGAGCGCCTTGGGCGGCAATGAGAAGTCGCGGGAGCGGCATGTCGCGCGCGGCAAATTGCTTCCGCGCGAGCGGGTGGAAAGGCTGCTCGATCCGGGCTCGCCCTTCCTCGAAATCGGCCAGCTCGCGGCCTGCGACCTGTATGATGGCGAGGTGCCGGGTGCCGGGATGATCGCCGGGATCGGGCGGGTGTCCGGCCGTGAGGCGATGATCGTGTGCAACGACGCCACGGTGAAGGGCGGCACTTACTATCCGATGACGGTGAAGAAGCACCTGCGCGCGCAGGAGATCGCGCTGCAGAACCGGCTGCCGTGCGTGTATCTGGTCGACAGCGGCGGGGCGAATTTGCCACATCAGGCCGAGGTGTTTCCGGACCGCGAGCATTTCGGGCGGATCTTCTACAATCAGGCGAACCTTTCCGCCGAGGGGATCGCCCAGATCGCCTGCGTGATGGGGTCGTGCACGGCGGGCGGCGCTTATGTGCCGGCGATGAGCGACGAGACGGTGATCGTGCGCAACCAGGGCACGATCTTCCTGGCCGGGCCGCCGCTGGTGAAGGCAGCGACGGGCGAGGTGATCAGCGCCGAGGATCTGGGCGGCGGCGATCTGCACGCGCGCACCTCGGGCGTCGCGGACCATCTCGCCGAGAATGACGAGCATGCGCTGACCATCGTGCGCGACATCATGGCGCGCTTGAACACGGTCAAGGACGTGGACATCGACCTGGCCGAGCCGCGCGCGCCGAAATTCGATCCGGGGGAGCTTTACGGCGTGATCCCGGACGACGTGCGCACGCCCTATGACGTGCGCGAGGTGATTGCGCGGATCGTGGACGGCTCGGAGCTGCACGAGTTCAAGCCGCTCTACGGGACGACTTTGGTGTGCGGCTTCGCGCGCATCTGGGGGATGCCGGTCGCGATCATCGCCAACAATGGCATCCTGTTTTCGGAGAGCGCGCTGAAGGGCGCGCATTTCATCGAACTGGCCTGCCAGCGGCGCGTGCCCCTGCTGTTCCTGCAGAACATTTCCGGCTTCATGGTCGGCGGCAAATATGAGGCCGAGGGGATCGCCAAGAACGGCGCCAAGCTGGTGACAGCGGTGGCGACGGCGAGCGTGCCGAAGATTACCGTGCTGATCGGCGGGTCGTTCGGGGCCGGCAATTACGGCATGTGCGGGCGGGCTTACTCGCCACGCTTCCTGTTCACCTGGCCGAACTCGCGCATCTCGGTGATGGGCGGCGAGCAGGCGGCGAGCGTGCTGGCGACGGTGCATCGCGACGCGGATTCATGGACGCCGGAGCAGGCCGAAGCGTTCAAGCAGCCGATCCGCGACGATTATGAAGCGCAAGGGAATCCGTACCATGCGACCGCGCGGCTCTGGGATGATGGCGTGATCGATCCGGCGCAGACAAGGGATGTGCTGGGGCTGGCGTTCGCGGCGACGCTGAATGCGCCGATTCCCGAGCGAGCGAAGTTCGGGGTGTTCCGAATGTGATGGGCGAGAAGCTGTCAGCATATCCGGGTCTGCATTATTTTATGGAATGCTACTGGAATGAAATGGGGAGCGAGGTGCACGGCTCCTTTGCTCAAGCAGTTGCAGATTTTTGCGCGTCGGAGACACCAGCCTTTCAACGTCGACTGTCCGAGGATCTTCGCCGTGCGGACCGAGCAGGATTGATTCTTGAAGTCGAAGACTGGAACGACAAGCGGCAACTGGCCTTCTGGGAAGATAGAGTGCTGACCAAGAGCGATTTGGCTGAAGCGAAGGCGCTCCTCGAACGGGCAGGGTTCGATTGATGAAGCGCATTTTTTTCGCGACATTCGCCCTGCTCATCGCAGCCTATTTCGCGCTGCGTTTTCTCTCCGGCGTCACGATCGACCAGCCCGTCGAGAGCAAAGCGGGGCTCCAGCAGCGCGCCGCCGCGGCGCAGAAGCTCATTCGCTACAATGAATGGCTGTCCGGCTGGGTCGGGCGAAGCATTGCGGGGCCGGTGATTTTCTGGCCGATCGCGCCGAGCGAGGCCGAGGCTGAGGCGGCGGGGGAGTTTGCTTCGGCGGTGCTGGGGGCGCATCGGACCTTGCACAATGCGGGGTTCGTTTGCGGGGAATTGCCGGAAGGGCGGGACGGCGCGCAGTCGGCGGAGCAGGTCGAGCTGATCGCGGCGGTGGCGGCGCATCTGCGGGACGAAGGGAGCCAATGGGCGGAGCCGGCGACGATGACCTTGCTGGTGCCGATCCGGGCGCAATTTCCGTGTGATGAAGGGGAGAGACGATGAAGGCTTTTGCGATTGCAGCCGCGGTCCTGTTGGCGGCGGCTCCGGCGGCTGCGCAGCATCAGGGGCACCAGGCGCATCAGGAGCCGCCTGTGCCGCAAAACCCCTTGCCGCACGGGCATCGCGCACCGCCCGCGCAGCACGGCGATCATGCCCATGCCGGCGCGGATGACCGGCGCGCGGTGCTGGCGGTGACCGAGCGGATGTTCGCGGCTTTGGCGGCCAAGGATGGCGCGGCCCTGCTCGCCGAAGTGGTGCCCGAAGGCCGGGCGACGGCGAACGACCTCGGCCCGCGGCGCGGCGTGCGGAGCATGAGCTGGGCGGATTTCGCCGGCGGCCTGGCGCGCATTCCCGGTCGGCCGATGGAACGGTCGATCGAGCCGCACGTCCATGTCGAAGGCGACATCGCGATGATCTGGAGCCGCTACGAATTCACCCTGGACGGCCGGTTCAGCCATTGCGGGATCAACCATTTCGACCTGATCCGGCAGGACGGGCGCTGGCGGGTGCTGAACGTCACCTGGACCCAGCAATATGAGAATTGCCCCGGCCGCCCGCGCGGACCACAGGGCGAAAGGGGCTGAAGGAGATGATGATGCGGCGCGCGGGACTGATGCTTGGGGCGGTGCTGCTGGCGGGGGCAGCGCAGCCTCCGGCCGCGCCGGCCACGCCCGCGCCTGCCGCAGTTCCGGCGCCCTCCTGCAAGCTGACGCTGCAGGGCGCGAATGTTTGGACCGGCGCGGGGTTCGAGCGGCGCGACGTGCATATCGACGGGGCGACGCTCGCGGCCAGCGCGCCGCAGGGGGCGATGACGTTCCCGTCGCAATGGATGTTCCTGATCCCGCCTTTGATCGACACGCACAATCACGGGCCGGACCAGCCGGCGGCGGCGAACGATCCGATCCATCGCGCCTTGCTCGATCAGGGCATTTTCTATGTGCTGAACCCGAACAATATCCGCCGCGATGCCGGGGTGGCGCCGTTCGGGCCGGACCAGGTCGAGGCGCTCTATTCGGGCGGCGGCATCACCGGGCCGGGCGGGCATCCGCGGCCGCTCTACGAGATGCTGGCCAATATGGCGCGGATGCAGGGCCGCGACATGGGGAGTCTGCCCGGGCGCGCCTTCCACGAGGTGTCGACCGAGGCCGAGGTGCGGGCGGCGGTCGAACGTGTGCAGGCGCAGGGCTCGAACGTGGTGAAGCTGTATCTGCTCGATCATGAGGATGCGGCGAACAAGGGGCTGAGCCCGGCTTTGTTCCGCGCGGCGGTCGCGCATGCGGTGCGGCGGAACATGCGGCCGATCGTGCATATCGAGACGGCGGCGGATTTCCGGCTTGCGGCGGGGACTCGCGGCGTGGCGTTGATCGTCCACATTCCGGGGACGTTTCCGCAGAAGCCGGAGGACGCGCCTTATCTGATCACGGCCGAGGATGCGGCGCTGGCGGCGCGCAACGAGGTTAGCGTTTCGACCACCGTCTCGGTGGCGATGAATCATGTCGCCGGCGAGCGGCTGGCGCGGGTCCAGCGGGTGCATGCGCACAATCTGCGAGCGCTGCGCGACGCCAACGTAAATCTGACGGCGGGCGCGGACCGGCCGGGGGCGAGCGCGATCGAGGAACTGACCCTGCTGCGCGCGACGACCCTGTTCGACGGCACGCAATTGCTGAACATCGCGACGCGGAACGGGTTGAAGCTGCTTTATCCGGACCGGCGGATCGGGACGTTCGAGCCGGGATCGGAGGCCAGCTTCCTGATCATGTTCGCCGACCCGCGCGACAATTGGTTCTGGCTCGACGAGGCGCTGGCGGGGTTGCGCGGCGGCCACGTGATCTTCGACCGCGCCGGCTTCGTGCGCGGATTTTGCAGCGGCGCGGCCAGGTAAGCGGCATTGTCCAGAGACGTCTTCGTGATCCGAGCTACACCGTTCATTCAGGATGAGCTCGTCGCAGCCTACGAGGCTGCGGGATACGACCTTTCCGGCGATCTCGACTATATGCGAGCCGAGGGACCGTCTGGGCGGTTTTTCCTTGAAGCGCATCCGACCAGCGAGGAGTTTGCTGCTTGGCGATTTTTCGAGGCCGATGAGCGGCAACAGGTTTGCCAGATCGTCGGTGAAGCGAATTGGACTTTGACGATCACGTCCTCCGGCGGACTCGAGGGCGTCAATTCTGCGATTCTCAATCTGCCGGAGGCAGGGCGTTCCGCGGTTCACAACGACTGGGGACTGGTACTTGAGCTGAAGGCGGCACAGGAAGCTGCCCGTTTGGGAATTGAATGGATAGAGACACGACCATGATCAAATCCCTCCTCATCGCAAATCGGGGCGAGATTGCCTGCCGGATCATTCGCACCGCTCGGCGGCTGGGTGTGCGGACGGTGGCGGTCTATTCGGATGCCGACGCGAAGGCGCTGCATGTGCGGGAGGCGGACGAGGCGGTGCATATCGGGCCGTCTCCGGCGCGGGAATCCTATCTAATCGGCGAGAAGATCATTGCGGCCGCGAAGGCGAGCGGCGCGGAGGCGATCCATCCGGGTTACGGCTTCCTGTCGGAGAATGCCGGATTTGCGCAAGCGGTGATGGATGCAGGTCTGGTCTGGGTCGGGCCGAACCCGGAGTCGATCACGGCAATGGGGCTGAAGGACGCCGCGAAGGAGCGGATGATCGCCGCCGGGGTGCCGGTGACGCCCGGTTATCTCGGCGAGGATCAGGATGCGGCGCGGTTGCAGCGGGAAGCCGACGCGATCGGCTATCCGGTGCTGATCAAGGCGGTCGCGGGCGGCGGCGGCAAGGGGATGCGGCGGGTGAATGCGGCGGCGGAATTCACCGAAATGCTGCTGTCCTGCCAGCGCGAGGCGGCGTCGAGTTTCGGCGACGACCGGGTGCTGATCGAGAAATATATCACCGCGCCGCGGCACATCGAGGTGCAGGTGTTCGGCGACAAACATGGCAATGTCGTCCATTTGTTCGAGCGCGACTGCTCGCTGCAGCGGCGGCACCAGAAGGTGATCGAGGAAGCGCCGGCGCCGGGCATGGACACGGCGACCCGCGAGGCGGTGTGCGCGGCGGCGGTGAAGGCGGCGCAGGCGGTCGATTATGTCGGCGCGGGCACGATCGAGTTCATCGCCGATGCGAGCGAGGGCCTCCGCGCGGACCGCATCTGGTTCATGGAAATGAACACGCGCCTGCAGGTCGAGCATCCGGTGACCGAGGAGATTACCGGCGTCGATCTGGTGGAGTGGCAGTTGCGCGTGGCGAGCGGCGAGGCGCTGCCGAAGGGGCAGGAGGAGCTGTCGATCAACGGTTGGGCGATGGAGGCCCGGTTGTATGCGGAGGACCCGTCGCGGGAATTCCTGCCGTCGACCGGACCGTTGGAGCATCTGATGCTTCCCGAGCATCTGGTCCGCGTCGAGACCGGCGTGGAGGAGGGCGGCGCGGTTTCGCCTTTCTACGATCCGATGATCGCGAAGCTGGTCGCGCGGGGCGGCGACCGCGAGGAGGCGATCGAGAATCTGCGGTCGGCGACGGCGGTGACGGCGGTCTGGCCGGTGAAGACCAATGCGGCCTTCCTGACCCGGGCGCTCGCCGACGCGGATTTCATCGCGGGCGACGTCGATACCGGCTTCATCCCGTCGCGGATCGATACCTTGATCCCGACGGACGAGCCGTCTCCCGACGTGCTGCAGGCGGCCGCGATGGCGCTCGCTTCTGCGCGGCCGGGGCAGCCACTGCCCTATCAGAGCGGCAGCTGGCTGTCGGGCGGCGCGGACATGGACGATCCGTGGGACGGCGCCTTCGGCTTCCGCCTGAACGCCGCGCCGCGCCGGACGGTCAGGGTGCAGAGCGGCGCCGCCGCTTATGACGTCGAGGTCGCCGACCGGGCCGGCGAGCTTCCGGCATGGATAGAGCCGCATGGCGACCGCATCCTGGCCGGCCAGAATGACGGCCTGGTCTTCGCGTTCGAGGTTCCGAACCTGCGCGGTGGCGGTGCCGGCGCGGTATCAGACGGCGCGCTCGTGTCGCCTATGCCGGGCAAGATCATCGCGGTGGCGGTGGGGCAGGGGGATGCCGTCACCAAGGGGCAGAAATTGCTGACGCTCGAGGCGATGAAGATGGAGCATAGCCTGGTCGCGCCGTTCGACGGCGTGGTCGCGGAGCTGGCCGCCGAGGAAGGCGGGCAGGTGAGCGAGGGCGCGGTGCTTGCGCGGATCGAGAAGGGGGAGGAATAGTGCCGGGACGCTATTTCGACGAATGGCAGGTTGGCGATCGGCTGGAGCATCAGCCGCATCGCACCGTCACCGAGACGGACAATCTGCTGCAGTCCACGCTGACCCACAATCCGCAGCCGCTGCATCTGGACGCGGAATATGCCGCCGGGACCGAGTTCGGGCGGATCGTGGTGAACGGGACGTTCACCTTCTCGCTGCTGGTCGGTTTGAGCGTCGGCGACACGACGCTCGGCACGCTCGTTGCGAACCTGGGTTACGACAAGGTGCGGATGCCGAAGCCGGTGTTCGTCGGCGACACCTTGCGCGCCTCGACCGAGGTGATCGCGGTGAAGGAAAGCAAATCGCGGCCGGATGCGGGGATCGTGACCTTCAGGCATCTGATGCACAACCAGCGCGGCGAACTGGTCTGCGAAATGGAGCGCGCCGCTCTCATGCAGCGGCGGCCCGCCTGAATCCGTCATTCCAGCGAAAGCTGGAATCTGACTGTTTCTTTCGCCACCCTCCCGGTTCTAAGGCAAATGAGATTCCAGCTTTCGCTGGAATGACGGGAGTATTGAACGTGAAATTGCGCAGTATGTTGTTCGTGCCCGGGGATCGGCCGGACCGGATGGGCAAGGCGTTTGCGGCGGGGGCCGACGCTTTGATCCTGGACCTGGAGGATGCGGTCGCGGCGAGCGCGAAGCCGGAGGCGCGGCGGCATGTCGCCGAATTCATCCAGGGCGTCGGCGGAAGCCAGATCTGGGTGCGGGTCAATCCGCTCGACAGCCCCGAAAACCTGCTGGACCTGGACGCGATCGTCGGCGCGCGGCCGCACGGCATCGTGCTGCCCAAGAGCGAGGGCGGGCACAGCGTCGACGAGCTGTCCAAGCGCCTGACCGAGCGCGGCAATATCAGCGCGCAGATCATCGTCGTGGCGACCGAGACGCCGGCGGCGATCTTCGGTTTGGGCTCCTATGGCGGGCGCAAAAGGCTCGCGGCGGTGACCTGGGGGGCGGAGGATCTGCCCGCGGCGATCGGCGCCTCGACCAGCCGCGAGGAGGATGGCTCCTACACGCCACCTTATGAGCTGGCCCGCTCGCTCTGCCTGTTCGGCGCGGCGGCAGCCGGGGTGGCGCCGATCGAGACGATCTTCCCCAATTTCCGTGATGACGAAGGGCTCGCGGCCTATGCCGGCCGGGCGCGGCGCGACGGCTTCACCGGCATGATGGCGATCCATCCGGCGCAGATCGACACGATCAACCGCGCCTTCACGCCGAGCGAGGCGGAGCTTGCCCATGCCCGCGACGTGATCGCTTTGTTCGAAGCCAATCCGGGGGTCGGTGCGCTGTCGCTGGACGGGCAGATGATCGACCGGCCGCATCTGGTGCAGGCGCAGCGGATTCTGGCTTCGGCGGAGTAAGATGCTCCCGGCCGCGGGGTTCGTGCTGGGTGCGATCGTCGGGAGCTTCCTGGCGACCATCCTGATGCGCTGGCCGCGCGAGGAGAGCGTGCTGGCGGGGCGGTCGCGCTGCGACGGCTGCGGGCGGACATTGGGGGCGCTGGAGCTGGTGCCGATCCTGTCCTGGCTCGCGCGGCGCGGGCGGTGCGGGACGTGCGGCGCGCGGATCGATGCGCGGCATGTCGCGATCGAGCTCGCGGCGGCGGCGATCGGGCTGGTCGCGGCTCTGGCCTTTCCCTGGCCGATGGCGCTGGCGACGGCCGTTTTCGGCTGGTGGCTGCTGATCCTCGCGGCGCTGGATGTGGAGCATCACTGGCTGCCGGATGCGCTGACCCTGCCGCTCATTCCGGCGGGGCTGGTGGTGGCGTGGCTGGCGCTTGGGCCGCCATTGTCCGACCGGCTTGCGGGGGCGGTCGTCGGCGGCCTCACTTTGTGGCTGATCGCCTTGGCCTATCGCGCCGTCCGGGGACGCGAGGGGATGGGCGGCGGCGATCCGAAGCTGATGGCGGGGATCGGGGCCTGGCTGGGGCTGTTCAACCTGCCGTTCGTGCTGCTCGGGGCGAGCCTGCTCGGCCTGCTGTCGATCGGGGCGATGGCGGCGCGTGGCGTGCAGGTGAATGCGGTGACGCGACTGCCGCTCGGCGCCCTGCTGGCGGTGGCCGCCTGGGCCGTGTGGCTGGCCGGCGACGGGCTGCCAGCTGTCACAATCCAGTCATGGCTGGGCTGGTAGCTGCCCGCGCTTTGCGGCATGCGTACAGTGACGAAATGCCTGAGTCGGCAAGACGAGTGGCCGCATTGCGGCCGACGGTGAGGGGAAGCGACGTTCCATGGCGGTGAGCTTGAACCCGCGCGCAGAGCGGCTGCTTACCCGTTTGCGGACGGTTTCCGTCTATTCGCTCGCCGAATTGCTGCTGATCATCCTGATCGCGATCCAGTGCGCGCGGCTGTTCTGGGGGGTGCTGACGCCGCTTGGGCCGGTGGGCGACTATCGCGCGCTCGACCGGATGGCCGCGGCCGCGGCGCCGGGTCCTTCGCTCGGCGCCTTCGATCCCTTCTTCCGCCAGGCGCCGGGGGCGCAGGGGCCGGTGACTGTGACCGCGCTCGACATCCAGCTGCACGGCATTTCCGGCAATCAGGCGACCGGCGGCGGCAGCGCGATCGTCTCGGCCGGCGATGGCGAGCAGCGCAGCGTCATGATCGGCGAGGAGATCATGCCCGGCGTGACCCTGACCGCGATCGGCTTCGATTTCATCACGATCAGCCGGGGCGGGGCGAGCGAACAATTGTTCCTCGACCAGACGCCGGCAACCGCACCGGGCAACGTGCCGCCGCAGATGCAGACGCGGCCGGTGCCCCAGCCCGTTCCGACCGTCACGGTCCCAGTGCAGCCGCCACCCGCGCCGCCGCCCGTCCAACCTCAGGTGAATCAGTGAACAAGTTCGGCTCCAAGAAGCTGCTTTTGGCCCTCGCGCTCGCCGCCGCGCCGATCGCTTATGCCACCCCCGCGCAGGCGCAATATGTGCTGAACCTGCGCGAGGCCGACATCCGCGCCTTCATCCAGGACGCGGCGCGGGTCACCGGGCGCACGATCATCATCGATCCGGCGGTGCAGGGCCGGGTGTCGGTGGTGACCGACCGGCCGTTGTCCCGCTCCGAATATTTCGAACTGTTCCTCGCGACTTTGCGCAGCAACGGTTTCGTCGCCATCCCCACCTCGAACGGGGCATTGCGGGTGCAGCCGGTGGCCGGCGCGGCCGCCTCGGCCCCGATCGGCAGCAGCGCGCGGCGCTCGGCGAGCAGCTTCGTCACCGAAATCCTGCGCGTGCGCAGCATCGAGCCTGCCCAGGCGGTGGAGACGCTGCGGCCTCTGGTCAGCCAGAACGGCTCGATCACCGCAAGCCGCAACCGAATCATCGTCTCCGACTTCGCCGACAATGTCCGGCGCATCCGCACGCTTCTGAACGAAATCGACGTGGCGGTGGATCGCAGCTCCACGCGCGTCGTCGGGGTCGAGAATATCGGCCCGCGCGAGCTGGCCCAGGCGCTGCAGGGACTGGCGCCGGAAGGCGTGTCGGTGGTGCCGATCGACAGCGCCAATTCGGTCGCCTTGCGCGGCGATTCGGCGACGATTGCGCGGCTGGCGGCGACAGCCGCGGAACTCGACCAGCGCGCGGCGCGTGGCTCCGACGTGCGCGTCGTGTTCCTGGAACATGCCGATGCGGCGCAATTGCTGCCGGTGCTGCAGACCCTGCTGGGCCAGCAGCCGACCTATGCGCAGCCGCTGCAGGACGGCCGGCTGGCAGCACCGCAATCGTCCAATCGCGGCGGCAGCCTGGCCGGCAATACGAGCGTGACGACCGAGCGGCAGCCGCTGGGTCAGCAGCAGAATGCGGCGCCGCAGGCCAGCACGCCGCGCGATCCGGAAAGCCTGCCGCCCGCTTATCGCGATGCGGTGGTGACCCGGTTCGAAGGCGCGAATGCGATCGTCATTTCGGCCAATCAGGACGTTCAGCGCACGCTTGGCGAAGTGGTGCGCCAGCTCGACGTGCGGCGCGACCAGGTGCTGATCGAGGCGATCATCGTCGAGCTGAGCGACGGCGCGGCGCAGCAATTGGGCGTGCGGCTGTTCCTCGCCGGGCTGAACGGTTCGGCCATTCCGTTCGGAATCACCAATTATTCCAACCTCAACCCCAATCTTGGCACGATCGCCGGGGCGGCCGGCGCGATCCAGTTCGGAGTCGGCCAGCGCACCGACACGGACGGCGACGGCGATATCGACGGCGACGACGATCCGGCGGTCAGCGACCAGCTGATCACCAATGCCGCCAATGCGCTGACCGGCATCACCGGCGGCGTGGCGGGGATCGGCGCGCGCGTCGGCGACGCGGTGTTCGGCGCGATCCTGAACGCCGTGCGGTCGGACAACACGTCCAACCTGCTCTCCATCCCGTCGACCATGACGCTCGACAATCAGGAAGCCCGCTTCCTGGTCGGGCAGGAAATCCCGATCACCACCGGCGAGGCCCTGTCGTCCAATTTCGACAATGCCTTCCGCACCGTGCAGCGGCAGAATGTCGGCATCACCCTGCAGGTGCGGCCGCAGATCAATGCCGGCGGGGCGATCAAGATGGATTTGCGGGTCGAGGTCAGCTCGATCGCCGGCCCGGTTTCGGCCAGCTTCTCGGACCTGATCCTGAACAAGCGCGAGACCGAGAATACGATCGTCGTCGATGACGGCCAGATCGTGGTGATCGGCGGTTTGCTCGACGCGAACGAGCGGCGGACGATCGAGAAGATCCCGATCCTGGGCGATTTGCCTTTGATCGGCAATCTGTTCCGCAGCCGGGGCCGCCAGCGCAACCGCACGAATCTGATGATCTTCATCCGGCCGACCATCCTGCGTACCGCAGCCGATGCGCGGGCGGTGGCGGCGCGCCGCTACGATTATATCCGCGACCAGCAATTGGCGCAGAACCCGCTGCGCGAGCCGACCATCGACGAACTGGTGCGCGATTATATGGGGACGGTGCCGCCGACCACGCCGGCCGAATTGCGGCCCGACGACGTGCTGGTCGATCCGACCCAGCTGCCCGGTGTGGGCGGCGAGGTGGAAGCGCCGCCGCCCGGCGCGTCGGACGTGCCGATGCCGACCGACAGCCGGCCGCGGGAGCCGCGCCGGTGAGGATCGCCAAAGGCGGGGAGGGGGCAGCCGAGGCTGTTCCGCCTGCGCCTGCCAGCATCCCCTACGCTTTTGCCCGGCGGCACGGCTTCGTCGTCGCGGCCAATGGCGACGGCGCGCTGAAGGTCGCGATGCGCGAGGGGGCCGATCCGCAGGCGCTGATCGAATTGCGGCGGCATCTGGCCCGGCCCTTCCTGCTGGAGCCGGTCGCGGCGGACGCGTTCGACCGGCTGCTGGGCGATCATTATGCGATGAGCGGCGAGGTCGCGGCGGCGCGGGCCGGCGAACTGGGGATTGGCGAGGATCTGGGCCATCTGGCGGAGGATCTTGCCGCCGAGGACCTGCTCGACACGTCCGACGACGCCCCGGCGATCCGGCTGATCAACGGCCTGATCGCCGATGCCGCGCGGCAGGGCGCGAGCGACATCCATATCGAGCCCTATGAGTCCGGCCTGGTCGTGCGCACCCGGATGGACGGGCAATTGACCGAGACGTTGCGCCTGCCGCCGCATGTCGCGCCGGTGGTGGTCAGCCGGATCAAGGTGATGGCGCGCCTCGACATTGCCGAGCGGCGGCTGCCGCAGGACGGGCGGATCGGGCTGACTTTGGGCGGCAAATTGATCGACGTGCGCGTCTCGACCTTGCCAAGCCGCGCCGGCGAGCGCGTGGTGCTGCGCATCCTCGACAAGGCCAATGCCGGGATCGACCTGGATTCGCTCGGCATGAATGCCGGCATGCATGATGCGTTCGCGGCCGCCTTGGCCGAGCCGAACGGGATCGTGCTGGTCACCGGGCCGACGGGGTCGGGCAAGACGACAAGCCTCTATGCGGGTCTCAAGCTGCTGAACGACGGCAGCCGCAACGTGCTGACGGTCGAGGATCCAGTGGAATATGCGGTCGATGGCGTCGGCCAGACGCAGATCAACCCGCAGGTCGGGCTGACCTTCGCGGCCGGGCTGCGCGCGATCCTGCGGCAGGATCCGGACGTGGTGATGGTCGGTGAAATCCGCGATCGCGAGACCGCCGAGATTGCGGTGCAGGCGGCGCTGACCGGGCATCTGGTGCTGTCCACCGTCCACACCAATGACGCGGTCGGCGCGATCACGCGGTTGCGGGACATGCGGGTCGAGCCGTTCCTGATCGCCTCGACGCTGCGGATGGTCATCGCGCAGCGATTGGTGCGGCGGCTGTGCCCGGAATGTCGCAAGCCGGTGGAAGCGAGCAGCTCGCTGGCGGGCTTGCTGGGGGTGAAGGCCGGCACGCGTGTCTATGAGGCCGTCGGCTGCGCGGCCTGCGGGCAGACCGGTTACAAGGGCCGGATCGGCCTGTTCGAGGCGGTGAAGGTGGACGAGAATATCCGCCGCCTGATTAATGCCGGCGGCGATGAAAGCGCGATTGCCGCCCATGCTTTCCGTTCGACCCAGAACCTGACCGCTGCAGCGCGGGAGCTGGTGCTGGATGGCATGACCACGCCGGAAGAGGCAGTGCGCGTCGCGCGGCAGGACGCGGAAGCGCCGCATGCCTGATTTCGCCTGGCACGGCATCGACCCGGCCGGGCGCGAACGGCGCGGGCAGGTCAGCGCCGACAGTGAAGCGGCGGCGCGCGAGACGCTGACCGCGCGCAAACTTTATGTCGTGAAGGTCGAACCGGTGTCCGCCGCTGTCCTAAGCGAGGCGGGCACCGAATCCTTGCTGTCGCGCCAATTGTTCGTCCGCAAGAAGCTGACCCAGAAACAATTGACCCTGTTCACGCGCCAGCTGGCGACCCTGATCACCGTCTCGCCGCTCGAGGAAGCGTTGCGCACCGTCTCGCGCCAGTCGGAGCGTGAAGAAGTACGCCGCGTGCTTGTCCGGGTGCACGGCCATGTCGTCGAGGGACAGGCGCTGTCCGAGGCGATGGCGCGCGAGAAAGCCAGCTTCCCGCCGCTCTACCGCGCGATGGTCGCGGCGGGCGAGGGATCGGGGACTTTGGCGTCGATACTTGAGCGGCTGGCGGCCCTGCTCGAACGGCAGGCGCAGGTGCGCGGCAAGGTGATGAGTGCGCTCGCTTATCCGATCGTGCTCAGCATCGTCGCGGCCTTCGTCGTCTTCGCCTTGATGATCTTCGTCGTGCCGAAGGTGGTCGAACAGTTCCAGGATGTCGGGCAGGAATTGCCCTTCCTGACTCGTGCGGTGATCGCGGTGTCGAGCTTTCTGGCGAACTGGTGGTGGGCCTTGCTGCTTGGGATGGGGCTGGCGCTCTTCCTGTGGACGCGGGCGCTGCGCGAAGAGAATTTGCGGCTCGGCTTCGACCGCTTTCTGCTGAAGCTGCCAATCGTCGGGAAATTGCAGCGCGACCTGCATGCGGCGCGGCTGGCGCGGACCCTCTCGACCATGGTGGCGAGCCGGTTGCCCTTGCTGGAGGGGCTGAGGCTGACCACGCAGACCGTGCACAACCGCGTGCTGCGCAAGGCCAGCGAGGATATTGCGGAAAGCGTCCGGACCGGCGGCAGCCTGTCGGGCGCGCTGAAGCGGGCCGGGGTGTTCCCGCCCTTGCTGGTCTATCTGGCCGCGTCCGGCGAGGCGTCGGGCAAATTGGACCTGATGCTGGAGCGGGCGGCGGACTATCTGGAGCGCGAGTTCGACAGCTTCACCGCCACCGCTTTGGCGCTATTGGAACCCGCAATCATCATCGTGATGGGCGCGGTGGTGGCGTTGATCGTGCTGTCCATCCTGCTGCCGATCCTGCAGCTTGATGCGCTGGCCGGGGATATGGGTGCGAGATGAGCGAGAGACTGAACATGCGTCGGAAAAAGGCGGCGCGGCGTCGTCGTGAGCAGGGCTTTACGCTCGTCGAGATGATGGTCGTGCTGGTGATCATCGGCCTGCTGGCGACGGTGGTGATCATCAACGTCATGCCGGCGACCGAGAAAGCGGCGCGGACTCGGGTGCAGGCGGATCTGAGCACGATCGAGAGCGCGGTCGAGCAATATCGACTGGAGAATATGCGCTACCCGACGACGGAGGAGGGGCTGGCGGCGCTCTCGCCGCGCTACATTCGGCGGCTGCCCAACGATCCTTGGGATACGCCCTATGTCTATGTGACGCCGGGTCCGAACGGCGCGCCGTTCCGCATCGCCTCCCTGGGCGCTGACAAGCGTGAGGGCGGCGAAGGCGAAAATGCCGACATCACCAACTAAAGCGTGACCGAAGTCGCCGTCATCGAGCGCACGAGCGCGACCCCCGTGACCGGAGGCGCGACCTTGCTCGCCTTTGCGGGCGCGGACGGCGTGCCGGCCGAATGGCGGCTGCTGTCCGGCGGCGCGATCGTCGGCCGCGGCGACGATCTGGCGGAATTGCCGGAGCAAAAGGCGTGGGTGCGGGTCGTGCTGGCCGTGCCCGGCAGCGACGTGGCGATGCACTGGCTGGCGTTGGACGGCGAGCCGACGCC
>JAFAEG010000030.1 GCA_023424095.1 Pseudomonadota bacterium
CCCCGGCGCTTTGCGCCACGATGGACAAGCCCCCGGCGCTTTGCGCCACGATGGACAAGCCCCCGGCGCTTTGCGCCACGATGGACAAGCCCCCGGCTGGTGCGCGTGCGCTGGACAAGCCCCCTGGCCACCGGCACATGCCGTTTGATGACGGGCGCCGCAGAATGGATCGGCCAGGTGGGCCAGGCATGGGCGCACGAATGGACCCGAACGGACCGCGCCTTCGCCCCACTGACCCAACGCCTGCTGGCGGCACTGGACGAGATCGCGCCCGAACGCGGCCGCTGCATCGACATCGGCTGCGGTGCCGGGGAAACCGCCATCGCGCTCGCCGCCTTGCGGCCTGACCTCGCCATCGTCGGCGCGGACATTTCCGACGACTTGATCGCCGCCGCGCGCCAGCGGTCCAGCGCGCCGAACC
The DNA here is from genome assembly GCA_023424095.1 of Pseudomonadota bacterium. Taxonomy (GTDB): domain Bacteria; phylum Pseudomonadota; class Alphaproteobacteria; order Sphingomonadales; family Sphingomonadaceae; genus Allosphingosinicella. The sequence goes on from JAFAEG010000030.1 coordinate 422, forward strand.
TCGCGTTCATCGCCGGCGATGCCGTCGCCACCGCCGCCGCGCAGGCCCCGATCGACCTGTTCATCTCCCGTCACGGCGTGATGTTCTTCGACGATCCCGCCGCCGCCTTCACGGCCCTGCGCGACGCCGCTGCCCGTGGCGCGCGCCTGCTTTTCACCTGCTTTCGCGACTGGTCGCTGAACAGCTTTATCAGCGATCTTGCCCCACTCCTGGGCGGCGGTCCGCCGCCGGCGGATCAGCCGGGACCGTTCGCTTTCGCCGACGAAGGCCATGTCCGCGCCATTCTCGCCACCTCCGGCTGGACCGACGTTCAGGCCGAACCGATCGATTTCGCCTTCCGCGTCGGGGAGGGGCCGGACCCGGTCGCCGACGGTGTGGCGTTTCTCAGCCACATCGGCCCCGCCGCCCGCGCCCTGCGCGAGTGGCCGCAGGCCGAGCGGCCCGCTTTGCTCGCGGCGCTGGCCGATCGCTGTCGCGCGCGCTTGAACGGCGATGCGGTCGATTTCCCCGCCGCCGCCTGGCTCTGGTCCGCCTCCGCTCCCGCCAAAGGAACGCCATGACGATCATCGTCCATCATCTCGAGCATAGCCGCTCGCAGCGCATCCTCTGGCTGCTGGAGGAACTCGGCCTCCCATATGAGATCCGCGCCTACAAGCGGAACGCCAGGACGATGCTGGCCCCGCCCGATCTGAAGGCCGTCCACCCGCTCGGCAAATCGCCGGTGATCGAGGATGATGGCCGGGTGATCGCGGAGACCGGCGCCGTCGTCGAATATCTCGTCGCGAAGGCCGGCAAATTGGGCGCGCCCGCGGATCTCGAAGGCGCCATCCGCTACCGCCACTTTCTGCACTATGCCGAAGGCTCGCTGATGCCGCCTTTGTTCACCAAGCTCGTGCTCGGCCGCATCCCCCTGCTCGGCAAGACCGCCCAGAAGAAATTCCAGCCGATGATCGACGTCCATCTCGATTATTGCGAGGCGGAGCTCTCCGGTCGCGACTGGTTCGCCGGCGACGACTTCACCGCGGCCGACGTGATGATGAGTTTCCCGCTGGAGGCCGCACGGACCCGCGCCGGGCTGGACGACAGCCGCCCGCATGTCATCGCCTGGATCGACCGCATCCACACACGCCGCGCTTACGCCACCGCCCTCGCGAAGGGCGGGCCCTACGCTTACGCCTAATCGACCCGCGGCGGATCGTTGCCGCGCTGGGGCTGCTCGACCGGCTGCGGCACTGGCTGCATCGTCACGGGGCGGTCGGGCCGGGTCCAGCGGTTCGGGCGGCAGCGGCGCGGGTCGGCATTGGGTCCCGAACAGTCCGTAGTGGTGGGCGGAGTCTGCGGCGCGGGCGTGTCGGGCGTGGGATCGGCCGCCGGCGGAATATCGACCGGCGGGATCGGCGGCGTCACAGCAGGACCGGTCACGATCGGCACATAGACCGGCATGATCGCCGGCGGCCGCACTTCGGTATCGAGCGGGGAGGGGGCGACGCCGGTCGGGGTCGCCATCGGCCCTGTTGGCGCCGGCTGCTGCCGCTGCAATTCCAGCACCTGATCGGCGAGCGCATCGCGCTCGGCCGCCACATCGCGTACCGCCACGATCGCCCAGACGCCAAGGCCGGTCGCGAGCACAGCCGCACCGACCTGCATCCACAGCAAGGCGCGCGCGGCGCGAACGAAAGCGGCGATCCGGCTCATCGCCTGCTCATCGCACTGATCCGAAGCAAGATGAAGGCTGAAGCCGCCAGCAGCAGCACCGCGACTGCCGCCGCGCCAATGCTCAGCCAGCCGAACAGCTCGGCCGAGATCAGCCGCCGCGTGACCATCAGGACGGCCAGCGCCAGCGTTATCGCCACGCCCAAAGCGGCCCAGCCCAACGCCGCGACCTTGCCGAAGCCTTGCAAAGGCGATGCGCGCACGATCGTCAACGGCACGCCGCCCGGATCCGGCCGCCGCGTCTCGACCGCCGCGGCACCTGCCAACTCACGCTGAAGGTCCGGCCAGGGCGCCTGCTCGCGCCCACCGCTCCAGCCCCGGAAATCCAGGAAGTGCAGCATGTTGAAGGGCAAAGGCGGCTTCACCCCGTCGAAATTGATCTGCACCAATTTGTTGCGGTCCAGCGCCTCATTCGCCTCGGCCCGCACCCACAGCGAATCGCGCGCGGTCGCGGACCAGGCGACGACCACCTTGTCGGCCGCCTCGATCTCCCGTTCGATCACCGCGCCATAATCGGCGCCGGCCGCCAGCCGCCGGTCCCACCACAGGCTTCGCCCGTCGGCCTCGATTCCCTCGGCCACGGCCTGCGCCTGGTCCTGGTTGGCGCGCGAATAAGACAGGAAGATTTCCGCCATCGCGGCAAGGCATAACAGAGCCGCCTGCACTCGCCCAGCCGTTGACAAGGCCCGGCAAAAAGGTGGACGCACGCCCCTTCAACGATACGCATAAGGGGCTGAGGGGAATGGTCGAAAGCAAGGGCGGCGGCATCTCGCTGCAAATGCAGATGCTGATCGGCTTCCTGGTCGGCCTGCTCGGCGGCCTCGCCGTCTATGCCACCCAGTCGGACGCGCAGTGGGTGAAGGACGTCACCACCTACGTCACCGGCCCGATCGGCCAGGTCTTCCTGCGCCTGCTGTTCATGCTGGTCATTCCCTTGCTGTTCGCAGCCCTGGTCGTCGGCATCGCGGAGATGGGCGACATTCGCTCGCTGAAGCGGGTCGGCCTGAAGACGCTCGGTTACACCGTCCTGCTCTCCGGCATCGCCGTCGTGCTCGCGCTGGCCGTCGCCAATCTGTTCCAGCCGGGCGCCGGCATCGATCAGGCGCAGGCGCAGGCCCTGCTCGAACAGGGCCGCGGCAATGCCGGCTCGATCATCTCCGCGCAGGAGGAACGGCCGCAGGGCGTCGCCGCCGTGCTGGCGATCATTCCGACCAACGTCGTCACCGCGGCGTCGGCCAACGACATCCTCGCGGTGATGTTCTTCGCCTTGTTCTTCGGCATCGGCCTGCTGCTCACCAACACGCCGACCTCGAACCGCCTGCAGGAGACGATCGAGGGCATTTTCCAGGTCTCGATGAAGCTGATCTCGATCGTCATCCGGCTCGCGCCGATCGCCATCGCCTGCTTCATGTTCAATCTGGCCGCGATCTTCGGCTGGAATTTGCTGGCAACGCTCGCACTCTATGTCGGCGTCGTGCTGCTCGCGCTCGGACTGCAGATGTTCGTCGTCTATCCGATCACGGTCGCGGTCATTGCCGGCAAATCGCCTCTGGGCTTCTTCCGCGACATTCAGGAGGCGATGGTCGTCGCTTTCTCGACGGCTTCCTCCAACGCGACGCTGCCGACCTCGCTGAAGGTCGCCGATGAAAATCTGAAGCTCCCCGGCCCGGTCGCCCGTTTCGTCCTCACCATCGGCGCGACCGCCAACCAGAACGGCACCGCGATCTTCGAAGGCGTCACCGTCCTCTTCCTCGCCCAATTCTTCGGCGTGCAGCTGGATCTGTGGCAGCAGGTCACCGTCCTGTTGATGTGCATCCTCGCCGGCATCGGCACCGCGGGCGTCCCGGCCGGCTCACTGCCCGTGGTCGCGATCATCCTCGGCATGGTCGGCGTGCCGCCGGAAGGGATCGGCCTGGTGCTCGGCGTCGACCGCCTGCTCGACATGTGCCGCACCACGCTGAACGTCACCGGCGACCTTGCCATCGCGACGATGGTCTCGCGCGGCGAGGAGGCGACTGTGCCTGCGACGGTCCCGCCGTCACCGCCGGAACCGTTCGTGACCCCGAAGGAGGATTATTGAGGCCTACCAGCCGCCGAAACGCGGCCACACGGCTTCGACCCCGCCATCCGCGCCCAGCACATGATATTTATCATGCTGGGTGGCGGTGGCGCAGGCATGGTTGGGCAGGATGCGAACCTGATCGCCCACCGCCAATTCCGGCAATGCGGCACCCGATCCCGGTCGCACGGCGATGATGCCATGTTCCTGGTTCACGCTCTCGACGATCAGATCGGGCCAGGGCGTGCCGCCGGCGGCGCAAACCAGGCCATAGCCCTGATCCAAAGTCTGGCTCGCTGTGCCGCGATCGCGTGACAACGCGGTCCAGCCCGCATCGACGAGGACCCAACCCTTGTCGCGCTGATGCCCGATCACGCTGGCCAGCACGCTCAGCGCGATCTCCTCGACGCCGATGACCCCCAGTCCGGCCTGCACCAGATCGCCGAACATATAGACGCCGGCGCGCACCTCGGTGACGCCGCTGAGGTCGCGGGCCGCATAAGCGGTGGGGGTCGAACCCACCGACACGACAGGGCAGGGCAGCCCCGCCGCCCGCAATGTCTCGGCCGAGGCGACGACACCGGCCCGCTCCTGCTCCGCCGCCGCCACGTGCGCGGCCTCGCCGGGCTCGTCATAGCTGCCGCCGCAATGCGTCATGACGCCACGCAAGGCGCCGCCGCCGATCAGCGCCCGCCCGATGGCGATGAGCGTCTCGCGATCGTCCGGTGCGACCCCGGCGCGGTGACCGTCCGCATCGATTTCGATCAGCACCGGCACGGGCGGACCATCGCCCGCCGCGACCGCTTGCGCCGCCGCCAGATTGTCCACGACCACCGCCAGGTCGACGCCCCGCGCCCGTAGCGCCCGCACTCGCGGCAGTTTCGCGGGCGCAAGGCCCACCGCATAGAGAATGTCCTGCGCTCCGGCCTCGGCAAAGGCCTCCGCCTCGGCCAGCGTCGAGACGGTGATCGCCTCCGCGCCGATCAACCGCAGCACGTCCACGCTCTTCGCCGTCTTCATGTGCGGACGCAATTGCACGCTTAGCCCGTCGAGCCGTGCCTTCAGGAACGCGATATTCCGCTCGAGCTTCGGCCGGTCGAGCAGGAGGGCGGGGGTGGGAATGTCGAACATCCGCCACCCTTACCGCCATTCACGGATCCGGCGAAACGGTCAGGCCGGCTCCATCTCCTTCTGCACCACCTTCTCCGCCAGCACACCGTTCAGTTCGGCGAGATGGTCGAACTCGCTGGTATAGCTCGCCAGGCCCTGGCTCAGCGACCTGAGTTCCGCGTCGAGCCCGGTCATTTCCGCTTCGGGAATGAGCGCGTCGATCCGGTCCCAGCGCGACCAGCCCTCGCGCGCGTCGATGCCGAGCATCTGCCCGCGGCGGCTGGAGACGGCGGAGGTCACCTTCGACGAGGCCGTGCCCGGCGAGACGACCGACACCCGCCGCACCGGTTCCAGCAGGTGTGGCGCCGCGGCCGCCAGCGCCTCGCTCATCGCGATCCGGCCGGCGGTGCGGAAGGCGATCTCCGACGAATCGACGCTGTGATAGGACCCGTCGGTCAGCGTCACCGCCACATCCACCACCGGGAAGCCCAGCGGACCCTTCACCATCGCGTCCTTGATTCCCGCCTCGATCGCCGGGAACCATTGTTTGGGCACGACGCCGCCACTGATCTTCTCGGCAAACTGGAAGCCTTCGCCGCGCGGCAGCGGCCGGACCTCGATCACCACGTCGCCGAACTGGCCGTGCCCGCCCGATTGCTTCTTGTGGCGGCCGCGCTGGGTCACGCTCTTGCGGATCGATTCCTTGTAGCCGATCGCCGGCTTGCGGGAGGTCACCGCCACGCCATAGCGCCGCCGCAAGCGCTCCAGCGTCACGCGGATATGCTCGTCGCCCACCCCGGTCAGGCGAGTCTCGTGCAAGGCCTCATCCTGTTCCCAGGACAAAGCCGGGTCTTCTTCACACAATTTGTGAAGTGCGGTCGATAAGCGCACGTCATCCTTGCGATCCTGCGTGGCGATGGCGACCGAATAATTGGCCGCTTCGTCGGGGTCCGCAGGGGAGGGCGGCAATTCCTTGCCATTGCCGATCCACTGTCCGGCCTCCACCCCGTCCAGCTTGGCAATGGCCACCAGATCGCCTTCGCGCGCTTCATTGGTCTTCACGTTCTTCTCGCCCTGGACGGTGAAGAGCGTGCCGATCCGCACCGGCTCGCCACCGCTGCTGCCCAGTTCGGCGCCTTCCTTCAGCCCGTCGCCGAACGTCCGCGCCAGCGCCAGCCGGCCCATCGCGCCGCCATGGCTCGTCTTGAACACATAGGCGGCCGGGCCCTCGGCCAGCAGCCGCTCGGCGGTCTGCGCGGGCGCGGGCGCCTCGTGCCTGATCGCCTTCAGCAGCCGCCGCACGCCAAAGCCTTTGGCGGCGGAGCCGAACAGCACCGGCACGCTCTGGTTGCCGCCGGTCTCCTTCGCCAGATCGGCATAGACGGTCGCCGCATCCGGCGTTTCGTCCATCAGCAGCGTTTCCATCAGCGCATCGTCATGATCCGCCAATTGCTCGAGCATGTGGAAGCGCGCCGATTGCTCGCGAGCCTTCAGATCCTCGGGGATGTCGGTCTGCTCGGAAGCCTGGCCAGCGCGGTAATGAAAGGCTCGTTCCAGCGCCAGATCGACGAAGCCGCTGATCTTGTCCCCGTCGCGGATGGGAATCTGCCGGGCGATCAGGGGGTTGGCGCTCATCGGCTGTAACGCTTCGAGCACGCCTTGGATCGAGCCGCGGGCCTGGTCGATCTTGTTGACGAAGATCAGATGGGGGACACCCATCGCCTCCAGCCGCCGCAGCGCCGGCTCGGCGAGCTGCACCCGTTCCTGCTCCGGATCGACCACCACGATCGCCAGGTCGCAGGCCGCGACCGCGCGGGTGCCGTCTGACTGGAAGCCTGCTGGCCCCGGACAATCGGCGATCGCATAATCGTCGCCGCCATAGGAGAAACGCAGCAGATTGAGCTCAGTCGAGCCGCCGCGCGCCCGCGCCTCGGCACTGGCATCGCCGACGCTGGTCTTGGCGTCGACGCCACCCTGCCGGTCGATGGCTCCAGCCGCAAAGAGAAGGGCCTCGGCCAGGCTGGTCTTGCCAGCCCCACCGGGGCCCACCAACGCGATCGCGCGCGTCCCGCCGCCTCTGGCGCCGCCTGTAATGTCCGGTCTTTCGGGCATGAGCTTCTCCCTCGTTCGCGCAAGCGAACCGCGAGAGCGACGCGGTGCTCGCGTCTGGTGCCGAACGATCAGGCTGCGCCTCTTCGCCGCGAGTCGCAAGCGCAATTGCACATGGGATGAGACAGAGAGTTGTCGCTGGGGGACGGCTCGCCTAAGTCAACCGAATGACTTCAATGAACGATATTCGCCGGGCTTTTCTCGACCATTTCACCGCCGCGGGGCATCAGGCTGTGCCCTCGGCGCCGCTCGTGCCGCAGAACGACCCGACCCTGATGTTCGTCAATGCGGGCATGGTGCCGTTCAAGAACGTCTTCACCGGCCTTGAGACGCGCCCCTACAAGACCGCCGTATCGTCCCAGAAATGCGTCCGCGCCGGCGGCAAGCATAATGATCTCGACAATGTCGGCTACACCGCCCGGCACCTGACCTTCTTCGAGATGCTCGGCAATTTCTCGTTTGGCGATTATTTCAAGGAACGGGCCATCAGTCTCGCCTGGGATCTGATGACCCGCGAGTTCGGCCTGCCGAAGGACAAGCTCACCGTCACCGTCTACCATACGGACGACGAGGCCTGGGACCTGTGGAAGAAGATCGCCGGCCTGCCCGACGAGCGGATCATCCGCATCCCGACCAAGGACAATTTCTGGGCGATGGGCGACAATGGCCCGTGCGGACCCTGTTCGGAAATCTTCTACGATCACGGACCCGAAGTGGCCGGCGGCCCGCCCGGCAGCCCGGACGAGGATGGCGACCGTTTCGTCGAGGTCTGGAACCTCGTGTTCATGCAATATGAGCAGGAAAACAATGAGATCGTCCGCGATCTTCCCAGGCCGTCGATCGACACCGGCATGGGGCTGGAGCGGATCGCGACCGTCCTGCAGGGCGTCCACAGCGTCTTCGAGACCGACACCTTCCAGGCCCTGATCAATGCGTCGGCCGAGCTCACGAAGTCCGACCCGGGCATCGCCAGCCACAAGGTGATCGCCGATCACCTCCGCTCATCCAGCTTCCTGATCGCCGACGGCGTTCTGCCGGGGCCGGAGGGCAGGGGTTATGTCCTGCGCCGGATCATGCGCCGCGCCATGCGCCACGCGCACCTGTTGGGCGCCAAGGACCCGCTGATGCACCGCCTGGTCGGCGAGCTCGTCTCCGAAATGGGCGGTGCCTATCCGGACCTCGTCCGCGCCCAGCCCTTGATCGTCGAGACTTTGCAGGGCGAGGAAACCCGCTTCCGCCAGACCCTCGCCAACGGCCTCAAGCTGCTGGACGTTGAGGTCTCGCAAATCGAGCGTCAGCAGAAAGATTACACAGACGTCTTCAATGACGGTTTCGATATGCCTGATGCGATAAAATTTCCGGGCAACAAACCGCCGAAACGCGAACTCGAAGGAAGCGTAGCTTTCAAGTTGTACGATACGTTTGGCTTTCCGTACGACCTGACTGAGGATGCGCTTAAGCCGCTTGGCATCACGGTCGACCGCGCCGGCTTCGACGCCGCCATGGCCGAGCAAAAGGCCGCCGCCCGCGCCGCCCACAAGGGCTCCGGCGACCGCGCCGACGACGACATCTGGTTCGACATCGCCGAGGCCGACGGCAGCACCGAATTCACCGGCTATGCCGGCACGATCGGCGAAGGCGTCGTCACCGCCCTCGTCAAGGACGGCGCCCGCGTCGAGCAGGCGGGGGAGGGCGACAAGGTCACCATCCTCACCAACCAGACGCCCTTCTACGGCGAATCCGGAGGGCAGGCTGGCGACGCCGGAAAAATCACCAGCGACAATGGCTTCGCGGCCGATGTTGAGGATACGTCTAAACCGTTGGGCCGCCTGCACGCGCATCATGCCAGCATCACCGCCGGCACCATCAAGGTCGGCGACCCGGTCAAGCTCGTCGTCGATGCCGATCGCCGCGACCGCATCCGCGCCAATCACAGCGCCACCCACCTCGTCCACGCCGCGCTGCGCCACCGGCTCGGCGGTCACGTCACGCAGAAAGGCAGCCTGGTCGCCGCCGATCGCATGCGCTTCGATTTCTCCCATCCCAAGGCGCTGACGCCCGAGGATATCGACGCGGTCGAGGCCGAGGTGAACGCCCACATCCGCGCCAACCAGCCCGTCACCACGCGCCTGATGTCGCACACCGACGCGATCGAGGCCGGCGCCGTCGCTCTGTTCGGCGAGAAGTATGGCGACGAGGTCCGCGTCCTCTCCATGGGCCAGGCCGACGAGCAGAGCTATTCCGTCGAACTGTGTGGCGGCACCCACGTCACCGCATTGGGCGACATCCAGCTCTTCAAGATCGTCAGCGAATCCGCCGTTTCCTCCGGCGTGCGCCGCATCGAGGTCGTCACCGGCGAAGCCGCCCGCCGCTGGCTGCTCGACCGTGACGCGCGCCTCCGCGAAACCGCCGCCGCGCTGAAGGCGTCACCGGAAGACGTTCCCGCCCGCGTCGCGACTTTGCTCGACGACCGCCGCCGCCTCGAACGCGAATTGGCCGACGCGAAGAAAGCGCTCGCCCTCGGCGGCGGTGCCTCGAAGGAAGCCGCCGGCCCCGAACAGATCGCCGGCACGGCCTTCCTGGGTCAGGTGCTCGAAGGCATCGACCCCAAGCAGCTCCGCGGCCTGATCGACGAAGCCAAGCAGCGCCTCGGCTCCGGCGTCGCCGCGATCGTCGCGGTCAACGAAGGCCGCGCCACCGTCGCCGCCGGCGTCACCGACGATCTGACGTCGCGCCTCAACGCCGTCGATCTCGTCCGCGCCGCCGTCGCCGCTCTGGGCGGGCAGGGCGGCGGCGGCCGCCCCGACATGGCGCAGGGCGGTGGTCCGGATGGTGACAAGGCTGCGGACGCACTCAACGCGGTGCGCAATATGCTCGGCGCCGAGATCGTTTCAGCGTAACGCCAGCGCGCGATCGCTACGGCTTCCTGAATTGCTGAGCTAAAGCTCACGCTTCGCTCATGACGGTCAGGCCTATGGCCGAGCACCACTCCCATCGTGATAACGGTGGGAGTGAGGCAATGACGAGCGTGCAAGAAGCGGACATCGGGCCGAGCTATCTCCTGGCTGCAGGCGCATTTCTCCTCCCGATCGCGTGGTGCACCCTGAATTTCGTCTATTGGCCGGCGGTTCTCGAAGCCGGCTTGTTGCCGACCCATGCCGACTCGATCCTTATCCCGATCGCCAACGACATCATTGCCGCGCCGTTCGTGATGATGCTCCTGCTTGTTTGGTCATGGCCCGCCTGGCGCGTCGCAAAAGGCCGGGTCAATCTGCTAGTTTGGGACCGGCAACGTCCCGTCACAAGCTGGCTCGCGACGCTCGCTTATGGCGGCGTGGCTGCAATCTGCGCTGTGGATGCCGTTCACCTATTCCTGTTTCTGCATCCGGTGGAACTGCTGAACCTGATCGTCACCATCCCCTTCGCGCTTTGGAACCTGTTCCTGCGCGCGGCGGCGGTTCAGCCCCCGAACGGCTGACCGGGCTCCTGAACTCAACCCGGCTCAGCCCCAACCTCAGCGATCCGCGTCCGCCGGATATTCGGCTCCCGCTCAAGCTCGCCCATTTCCATGATCTGCTGGCGCATCTCCGCCCGCTTCTCGTGGATGCTCGCGATCACCGGCCCCATCGCCATGCCGAGGTCGACCAGCACCGCCTCGCTAAGCTGTAGCGAGCTTTCCAACGTCTCCGGCACTGCGTCGGTCACGCCGGCCTTGTACAGCTCCGCCGCATGCGCCGCGTCGCGGGCGCGGGCGACGATGCACAGGTCGGGGCAATAGGCCCGCACCTTCTTCACCAGCCGCATCGACAGCACCGGATCGTCCATCGTCATGATCAGCGCGCTGGCATGGCCCAGATTGAGCTTGTCCACGAACTCGCCCCGCGCCGCGTCGCCGAAGGTGACGTTATAGCCGTCCTTGATCGCCTGATTCACGGAGTCGATATCGCTCTCCACCGCGACATAGGGCTTGTTGTGGACGACCAGCATGTCGGCCACGAGCCGCCCGACGCGGCCGAAGCCGATGATCACCGCCCGCGGCTCGTCCCGGGACGGCAGCATGCCGCTCGCGGACCCCTCCATCCTGGTGACGCGCTTGCCCAGGTCGCGCCCGATCCGCGCCAGCAATGGCGTGATCGTCAGCCCCAGAGCGGTGACGATCTGCCAGAAGGCCGCCGTCTCGCTGGCGATCAGCCCGGCGGTCCCGGCCGCGCCGAGAACGATCAGGGTCGTCTCGGACGGCGAGGCCATCAATATGCTCGCCTCCGCCGCCACGCCCCGCGTCGCGCCGGAAATCCGCAGCAGGGTCGCCGTGACGATCATCTTCACTACCATCACGCCGAGCAGAGCGAGCAGCAGCAATTCCCAGTTCGCCGCGATCAGCACGACGTCGAGACTCATCCCGACCGTGATCAGGAACACGCCCAGCCCCAGCCCCCGGAAAGGCGCGGTCATCGCCTCCACCTCGCCATGATATTCGGTCTCGGCGATCAATATGCCGGCCAGCAGCGCCCCGGCATATGGCGACAGGCCCGCGGCCGAGGTGATCAAAGCCGCGACGATCACCACGATCAGGCTGGCCGACAGGAACAGTTCCGGACTCTTCGCCCGCGCCGCCTGCGCGAACAATTTGGGCAGCAGCAGCCGCCCGGCGATCAGGATGCCGATCACCGCGAGCGCGCCCTTCCAGACGATGTCCATGATCCCGGTCACGCCGGTATCCGCGCCATAGGGCCCGAGCACGCCCAGCACGAAGATGATCGGCACCAGCGCGACATCCTCGAACAGCAGCATCGCCAGCGCCGATTTGCCCACCGCGCTCGTCGTCCCGACCAGGGGCAGCACCACCGCGGTCGAAGACATGGCCAGCGCCAGCCCCAGCGCCAGCGCCCCGGTCCATGGATAGCCGGCAATCATCATCGCGAAGCCGATCAGCGCCGCGCCGATGATCAGTTCCGCCGCGCCCACCCCGAAGACGAGTTTTCGCATCGTCCATAATCGCGGAAAGCTCAGCTCCAGCCCGATCGAGAAGAGCAGGAGGATGATGCCGAACTCGGCGAACGGCGCGATCGCTTCGGGGTTCGAGATGGTGACGAAGTTGAGCCAGGGATAAGCGCCGGACAGCGCCCCGAGCCCCGCCGGCCCGACCAGCGCCCCGACCAGGATGAAGCCGATCACCGGGCTGACCCGGAAGCGGGCGAAGGCCGGAATGACGATCCCGGCCGCGCCAAGGATCACGAGCGTGTCGCTGAGCCCCGACGCGTGAAGGCTGTGGGTGATGTCTGCTGCCATGCCCGGCCTTTTTTGCAGACGCGCGGGCACTTGTCAGCAGCGTGTTTGCCAAGCGGCAAGCGAGGCATTATCTCGCCCCTCAATCCCTTCCCGTACCCCCATATCTTTCGGAGCTAAGCGCCGCCATGGCCGCACAATATGCCTTTGTCATGAAGGACATGACCAAAACCTTCCCCGGCGCGCCCAAGCCGGTGCTGTCGAACATCAATCTGCAATTCTATTTCGGCGCCAAGATCGGCATCGTCGGCCCGAACGGCGCCGGCAAGTCGACTTTGATCAAGATCATGGCCGGCATCGACAAGGATTTCTCCGGCGAGGCCTGGCCCGGCGAGAATATCACCGTCGGCTATCTGGAGCAGGAGCCGCAGCTCGATCCGACCAAGACAGTGCTTGAGAACGTCAAGGACGGCGCCCGCGCGACCGCCGACATGGTCGATCGTTTCAACGAGATCAGCGCCCTGATGTGCGAGCCTGACGCGGACTTCGACACGCTCGGCGCGGAGATGAGCGCGCTTCAGGACAAGATCGACGCGGTCGACGGCTGGAGCCTCGACAGCCAGCTCGAACTGGCGATGGAGGCCTTGCGCTGCCCGCCCGGCGATTGGGCCGTGGACAATCTCTCCGGCGGTGAGAAGCGCCGAATCGCGCTCACCCGCCTGCTGATCCAGAAGCCGTCGATCCTGCTACTCGACGAGCCGACCAACCATCTCGACGCCGAAAGCGTCCAGTGGCTGGAAAATCACCTGAAGGAATATGCCGGCGCGGTGCTGATGATCACCCACGACCGCTATTTCCTCGACAATGTCGTCGGCTGGATCCTCGAACTCGATCGCGGAAAGTACTTCCCGTACGAGGGCAATTATTCGACCTATCTGGAGAAGAAGGCCAAGCGCCTCGAACAGGAGGATCGCGAAGATTCCGGCCGCCAGAAGGCGATCAAGGACGAATTGGAGTGGATCCGGCAGGGCGCCAAGGGCCGCCAGACCAAGTCCAAGGCGCGTATCGCCAAGTTCGACCAGCTGGTCGAGCAGCAGAAGAACCGCCAGCCCGGCAAGGCGCAGATCGTCATCCAGGTGCCCGAGCGGCTCGGCGGCAAGGTCATCGAGGTCGAGAACCTCTCCAAGGCCTATGGCGACAAGCTGCTTTTCGAGAATCTGAGCTTCACCCTGCCGGCCGGCGGCATCGTCGGCGTGATCGGTCCGAACGGCGCCGGTAAGTCGACCTTGTTCAAGCTGATCACCGGTCAGGAAAAGCCGGATTCAGGCACGATCGAGATCGGCAGCACCGTCCATCTCGGCTATGTCGATCAGAGCCGCGATCACCTCAACGACAAGAACAATGTCTGGGAGGAGATTTCCGACGGGCTCGATTACATGAAGGTCAACGGCCACGACGCGTCCACGCGGGCCTATGTCGGCGCCTTCAACTTCAAGGGCCAGGACCAGCAGAAGAATGTCGGCAAGCTGTCCGGCGGTGAGCGCAACCGCGTCAACATCGCCAAGATGCTGAAGCGTGGCGGCAACGTCCTGCTGCTCGACGAACCGACCAACGATCTCGACGTCGAGACCTTGGGCGCGCTCGAGGAAGCGATCGAGAATTTCGCCGGCTGCGCCGTGGTCATCAGCCACGACCGCTTCTTCCTCGATCGCCTCGCGACGCACATTCTGGCGTTCGAGGGCGACAGCCACGTCGAATGGTTCGAAGGCAATTTCGAAGCCTATGAGGAAGACAAGCGCCGCCGCCTCGGCGACGCGGCCGACCGTCCGACCAAGCTGGCCTACAAGAAGCTGACGCGCTGACGCCGATGGGCGGGCAGGGAGAGCCTGTTTTCGTCCGCTGGGAGGCCCCCATCATTGATGCGGGGCCTCGCCTGCTCAGCCTCTGCCACCGCGTCTTCGACGATTTCGACGATGCCTATCTGCTCGACCGGCTGCCAAATCTGGCCGAGCCGAGCCTCTGGCTGGCCGAAGCCGATGGCGAATGGGTCGCGTTCAAGCTCGGCTATAGGCGCGGCCAGACCCAGTTCTACTCGTGGCTCGGCGGGGTAGATCCTGCTCATCGCCGTCGCGGCCTCGCCGCCGAACTGACGCACCGCCAGCATGACGAAGCCGCCCGCAACGGCTTCACTCATGTCGAGACCCGCACCCGCGCCGCCAACAATGCGATGATCATCGTCAATCTGCGCCAGGGCTTCCACGTCGCCGGCTTCGAGGTGGACGGTTCGGGACACCCGGTGGTGATCCAGCGAAAGGCGCTGTAGAAACCGCCGAGACCACGCTCCGGGGAGTGCGCCCATGCATATGACGTCGCGCAACATCATCCTGTTCGTTCTGGCGGCCTTCGTCGGCATCGCCGCCGGCCTCTATTACCCGATCATCGGCCTGATCCTGCTGCCGCCGGTCCTCATCTTCCTCGTCTTCATCCTGCTGAGGAATCGCGGCGCGAAGGAGGCCGATCCGGCGGCGGCGGAAGCGGCGCGGCAATTCACCGCGCCGCCGGGCATGGCGGCGATCTACGTCATGCGTCACGGCTTCGTCGGCGGCCAGCAGGGCATGAACGTCTCCATTGGCGGACTGAACAGCCAGTTTCGCACCGGCCGCTTCGTCCGCGCCGAGGTCGCCCCGGGCACGCACGAAGTCCGTGGCCGTCTGGCCGCCCAGATCGGCGGCACCGACAAGGTTCACCAGGTGACCCTCGCCCCCGGCGAATGCGTTCTGCTCGACGCCAAGCTCGACATGGGCGCGCTGCAATCGAAGCTCGTCTTCCTCGAAACCCGCAATCCCGACGAAGCGCGCGAGAAGCTGGCGAGGCTCAAGCTGGTCGAATGGAAAGCGCCGCCGGGCGCCTCCTGAGTCGGCCCGGCCGCGCGTTCCCGCCTCAGGCGCGCGCTGCCGCCAGCGCCCGCTCGCCCTCGTCATAGCGCTCCAGCGCCAGCGGCGACGGGCGGCTGGCCAGGCTGACGAGGATCGCCGCAGCGAAGCTCAGGAAGAAGCCCGGCACCATCGCATAGACG
The DNA here is from genome assembly GCA_023424095.1 of Pseudomonadota bacterium. Lineage (GTDB taxonomy): Bacteria > Pseudomonadota > Alphaproteobacteria > Sphingomonadales > Sphingomonadaceae > Allosphingosinicella. The sequence goes on from JAFAEG010000030.1 coordinate 15,715, forward strand.
ACCGCCACGCTGAACGACTGCCCGTCCGGCATCAGCGGCAGGATGCACAGCACCACTGTCACCGCGCCCACGATCACCCCCGCCAGCGCACCCGCGACGGTGAGCCGCCGCCAGGTCAGGCTCAGGATCACCAACGGCCCGAACGCCGCGCCGAAGCCGGCCCAGGCATCGGCGACCAGGCCCAGAATGGTGTTCTCGGGCGACCAGGCCAAAGCGATCGCCGCCAGCGATACGGCCAGCACCGACGCCCGGCCCACCGTCACCAATTCCTTGTCAGCCACCTCTCGGCGCAGGAAGACGCGGTAGAAATCCTCCACCAGCGAGCTGGATGACACCAGCAATTGCGAGCTGATTGTGCTCATGATCGCCGCCAGCAATGCCGCGTAGAGGAAGCCCGTGATCATCGGGTGGAACAGGATCTGGCCGAGCAGGATGAAAATCGTCTCCGCATCGTTCACGACAATGCCGTTCGCATTGGCATAGGCCAGGCCGACAAAGCCGGTCGCCAGCGCGCCGATCAGCGACACCGCCATCCAGGTCATGCCGATATTGCGCATCGTCGGGATATCCTTGACCGAGCGCACCGCCATAAACCGCGTGATGATGTGCGGCTGGCCGAAATATCCCAGGCCCCAGGCGAGCGAGGAAATGATGCCAAGCGCCGTGGTGCCGGCAAACAGGTCCATCGCGGTCGGATTGATCGCGACTACCTGCGCGACGACATCGCCGTCGATCGCAAAAAAGGCGACGACCGGCACCATCACCAGCGCCACGAACATGATGATGCCCTGGACGAAGTCGGTGAGGCTCACCGCAAGGAAGCCTCCGATCAAGGTGTAGATCAGCACCGCGCCGGCGGTGATCCAAAGCCCGAGCGTGTAATCCGCTCCGAACGCGGTTTCGAACAATTTGCCGCCCGCGACCATGCCGGCGGAGGTGTAGAGCGTGAAGAAGATGACAATGACCAGCGCGCAGACGAGCCGCAGCACATGGCTGCGATCGTCCAGTCGCTGGGCGAAATAAGCCGGGATGGTGATTGCGTCGCCCGTTTCTTCGGTGTGGACGCGCAGCCGCGGCGCGACGATCAGATAATTGGCGAGCGCGCCCGCGAACAGGCCGATCGCGATCCAGCTGGCGGACAGGCCAGACAGGAAAGCGGCGCCGGGCAGGCCCATCATCAGCCAGCCGCTCATGTCGGCCGCGCCGGCGGAAAGGGCAGCCACTGAGGGGCTCAGCCGCCGCCCGCCGAGCAGATAGCCGCTGACGTCGGCCGTCGACTTGCGCCAGGCGTAGACGCCGATCCACAGCATGCCCGCGAAATAGATGGACAGGGAGATGACCGCCCCGGTTTCGACGCCCGCATCCATCGCTCAGTCCCCCTCAGGCGGGCGCAAATTCCCCGCTGTCATTATCGAGCACATGAAGCACGCCGTCGGCAATGGCGAAATAGGCGCCGTGGAGCTTGAGCCGGCCGTCGGCGACGCGCTCGCGCACCCACGGGAAAGTCATGAGGTTCTTGAGCGACACGCGCACGCCCTCATGCTCCATCGCCCGGACGGCGTCGGGGCCGAGCTCGGGATAGTCGCGGCGCACCCGCTCGCGGGCCTCGTCGAGCATTTCCACCCAATGGGAGATGAAATGGCCGGCGCCGGAGGTCGCGCCGGCGAATTGCCCGGTCAGCGCCGCCGCACAGCCGCCGCAGGCGCCGTGCCCCATCACCACCAGTTCCTCGACCTGCAGCTGCGTCACCGCAAATTCCAGCGCCGCCGAGACGCCATGGTAATTCTGGTCCGGCTCGAACGGCGGCACGAGGTTTGCGACGTTGCGCACCACGAACATCTCGCCCGGCCGCGCGTCGAAAATCTGGCTGGGATCGACCCGGCTGTCGGAGCAGGCGATCACCATCACCGCCGGGCGCTGCCCCTCGGCCAGCTCCGCCCAGCGCGCGCGCTCCTCGCGCCACTCGCTGTCACGGAAGCGGCGATAGCCGTCGATCAGATTTGCAAAGCCGGTCATGTCGCGTCCGCTAAGAGGGAAGGGCGGGGGTGGCAAGAGCGCGCGCCAATCGCTATCTCGCCGCCATGAGCGAGGCCGATCCGATCATTTCCGTCCCGAAACAGCGCAAGCCCGACTGGATTCGGGTGAAGGCGCCGATCGGCACAGCGTTCAGCGAAACCAAGCAGCTGATGCGCCGCCTGAACCTCGCCACCGTGTGCGAGGAAGCGGCCTGCCCGAACATCGGCGAGTGCTGGACCAAGAAGCACGCCACGGTGATGATCCTGGGCGACACCTGCACGCGGGCCTGCGCCTTCTGCAACGTGAAGACCGGCATGCCGCGCGCCGTCGATCCGCTCGAGCCCGAGCATGTCGCCGTCGCCGCCGCCGAACTCGGCCTCAGCCACATCGTCATCACCTCGGTCGATCGCGACGATCTGCCCGATGGCGGCGCCTCGCAATTCGTGAAGGTGATCCAGGCGCTGCGCCGCAACACGCCGAACACCACGATCGAAATCCTCACGCCGGATTTCAGGAACAAGGCGCAGGCCGCCGTCGAGTCGATCGTCGAGGCGCGCCCCGACGTCTACAATCACAATCTGGAGACGGTGCCGCGGCTCTATCCCACGATTCGCCCCGGCGCGCGTTATTACGCCTCGCTGCGCCTGCTCGAGAGCGTGAAGCGGCACGATCCGACCATCTTCACCAAGTCCGGCATCATGACCGGCCTCGGCGAGCAGCGGCTGGAGGTTCATCAGGTGATGGACGACATGCGCTCGGCCGACATCGATTTCCTCACCATGGGCCAGTATCTGCAGCCCACCCCGCGCCTCGCCAAGGTCGAGGAATTCGTCAGCCCGCAGGCGTTCAAGGCCTATGGCGCCATCGCCCGCGCCAAGGGCTTCCTCTTGGTCGCGGCCAGCCCGCTGACCCGCTCGAGCTATCATGCCGGCGACGATTTCGAGAAGATGCGCGCCGCCCGCGAGGCGAGGCTCGGCAAGGCGGCAACGGCGGTCGCCTGATATGCCGAAGCATAGCGAAAACCGGCATCTACCCTACACGCCGGAGCAATTGTTCGATCTCGTCGCGGACGTTCGCCGCTATCCCGATTTCCTGCCCTGGGTGGTCGCCGTGCGGGTGCGCTCGGACAGCGAGGCGGAGACGGTCGCCGACCTTGCCGTGGGCTTCCGCGCGCTGAAGGAAACCTTCACCAGCCGCGTCATCAAGCAGCGGCCGCACGAAATCGAGATCGATTATGTGGAAGGCCCGCTCAAATACCTCCACAACAATTGGAAATTCGAAAGCGACGGGCAGGGTGGGACGAACATCCACTTCGCCGTGGATTTCGCCTTCAAGAGCCGGATGTTCGAAATGCTGGCCGGCCAGATGTTCGACCGCGCCTTACGCAAGATGATCGGCGCCTTCTGCGACCGCGCCCACGCGCTCTACAGCGTCGATCCCGGCATCAGCAGTTCCAGCGCGCACAAGGCCGCCTGAAGCCGCACCCCGCCGCGGCCCAGATCGCCGAAATCCTTGCGGTCGGCGACGATCTCGTCCGGATCCGCCCCGCGCCGCGCCCGCGCGAACACGACGGTGCCGACGGGTTTCTTCTCCGTCCCGCCGCCCGGTCCCGCTATCCCGGTGATCGCCACCGAGACATCGGCTTCGGCCTTGGCCAGCGCCTGCTGAGCCATGTTCCAGGCCGTCGCGACCGACACCGCGCCGAACGTCTCGAGCACGTCACTGCTGACCCCGAGCAGGGACATTTTCGCTTCGTTCGAATAGGTTACGAACCCGCCTTCGAACACATCCGAACTTCCCGGAATCTCGGTCAGGGCCGCTGCCACCAGTCCGCCGGTGCAGCTTTCCGCGACCGAAATCCTGCGCCCGGCCTCGCGATTGGCGTCCACCACCTTGCGCGCCAGCTCGACCAGTTCGGCCGGCAGCACGAAATCACGATGCTCGCTCTGGGGAGGCTCAATCCCGTCCGTCACAAATTGTCCTCCACCCGCACCGTCGCGATCGCCTGCGCGGCAATGCCTTCGCCGCGACCGGTAAAGCCCAGCCGCTCCGTCGTCGTCGCCTTGACGCTAACCCTGTCCATTGGGAGCCGCAACAACTCCCCGATCCGCAGCCGCATCGCCTCCCGGTGCGGCCCGATCTTCGGCGCCTCGCAGATGATCGTGACATCGACATGTTCGATCGCGCCGCCGGCCTCCTCGACCAGTTTGCGCGCATGCTCCAGGAAGAGCGGGGAGGGCGCGCCCTTCCATTGCGGGTCGCTTGGCGGAAAATGATCGCCAATATCCCCCGCCGCGATCGCGCCCAGCAGGGCGTCGGTCAGCGCATGAAGGGCGACATCGGCGTCGCTATGGCCCTTCAGCGCACGGCCATGCGGGATTTGCACGCCGCCGATCCAGACATGATCGCCCGGCTCGAACGCGTGCACGTCGAAGCCTATGCCGACCCGCACCGACGTCCGCGCGGCAAGCATCGCCTCCGCCCGCGCCCAATCCGCGCCCGTCGTCAATTTCTCCAGCAATTGATCGCCTTCCACCGCCGCGACCGTCATGCCGCGAGCCTGAAGATAGGCGCTTTCGTCGGTCGGCACGCCGCCCTCCCAGGCCGTGATCGCCGCGCGCAGGGCTTGCACGCCGAAAGCCTGGGGCGTCTGCACCCGCGCCACCTTGTCCCGGTCGAGCCGCTCCCCAAGCGCATCGCCGGCGAGCATCGCCAGCGTGTCCGCCACGGGCAGCGCGGGAATCGCCGCATCATGATCTTGCAGCGCGGCCAGCAGCCGATCGATCACCGCGGGCGGGCAAAAGGGCCGGGCCGCGTCGTGGATGAGGACTTTGTGTGCGCTGGCGGGGAGGGCGTTCAGACCGTTCACGACCGACAGCGCTCGTTCCTCGGCGCCGATGATCAAATCCCCCACCGCGAGACCGTCCAGCGCCGCCTGGGCCAGCGCCTCCTGGCCGGCGCCAATCACCACCCGCACCGCGTCGATCCCCGGATGCGCCAGGAACGGCTCCACCGCCCGCCGCAGCACGGCTTTGCCCGCCAGGGGCCGATATTGTTTGGGCAGGTCTCCGCCCAAGCGCTCACCGCGACCGGCGGCAACGATCAGGGCGACGACGGCAGGAGCCTCTGGAACAGCCACGGACATGGCCGCGCCTTATCGACGTCAGGCCAAAGGGGCCAGCGTCAGAACGAGTGGCTTAGGAGCGCGACCGGCGCGCCGCGCGTTCCCGCTGCCGCTCGGCGTCGCGCGCCTCGCGCATGGCCTGTGCGGCTTCCGCATGCTCCAGCGCCCGCATTTCGGAGGTCGGCGTATCGGCGATCACATGCACGGTCTCGCCCATCCGCGTCGCGCTGAACAGCAGGCGCGAAAACTCCATCGGCAGGCGGACACAGCCATGCGAGGCCGGATAGCCCGGAATCACCCCGGCATGGAGCGCGATCCCGTCCCAGGTCAGCCGCTGCATGTTCGGCATCGGCGCATTGTCATAGATGTTGGAAAAATGGTCCCGGTTCTTCTGCAGGATCGGGAAGGTGCCGGTGGGCGTGCGATGCGTGGCACGGCCGGTCGACACCGTCGACACGCCGATTAGCCGCCGGTCACGGAAGACATAAGCGCGCTGCGCCGAGAGGCTGACCACGATCGACATGGGCCCGCTCTCAACATGATCCGCCTTCCACACGAAGCGGCCGGGGCGGAGCTTCGACGCATCCGCCTGGATCTGGCGGCCGATGCGGCGATCCTCCGCGGCGATGCGGTGGGTCTGGACGGCCTGGTCGACGAAGCTCTGGATCGCGCCCGGATCGGCGGTTTCGGCCACCGCCTGCAGGGTGGCGCGCGAGGCCGTGGGGGACGCGGCCGGATCGGCATCCGGAGTCGAGGCGCTGGCCCGTCCAATCGCGGAGGCTGCCGGTGCAAAGCCCACCACCAGAGCGATGAGCGAGAAGCGACCGACCTGACGCAAAGCATTGGACATAACAGGACCCCTCCCCAGGTCGCATCAGCCTCTTCGAACGATCAGCTATTCCTCGCTGAACCTTCACAAAGTCTTGGCATCGCGACCAAATTCGTACGGGCTCGTTTCTCCCCGCCGCAAAAAGTGCGCGATTGACTGGCGCACTCTCCATGACGTGCGATGAACCGTATCATAACAACGACGGTCTGAAACCGGCTTTTCGCCACTTGCCGCCATTCTCCGCCCCGCCGTTGCCCAAAAGCGACGGCCTGCCGGCTGTCCGCGCCCAGAAGCGGGCAAGTCCAGCCCAAGAAAAAGGGCGGCTCCGGTCTCCCCACCGGAGCCGCCCAGCGGTCAGCGCGCGCTGGCCATCTGTGTGGCGCGCGCACCGCCCGTGGCGAAAGCGAGGGCATCGGCGGCGGACGGGGGCGTGTCCGCGACGATGTGCACGCTTCCGCCCATGCTCGTGGCGCCGAACAGCAGCCGCGAGAATTCCATCGGCAGCCGGATGCAGCCGTGGCTGGCCGGGTAACCGGGCAAAGCGCCGGCATGGAGCGCGATCCCGCCCCAGGTCAGCCGCTGCATGTTCGGCATCGGCGCATTGTTGTAGAGGTTGGAGAAGTGCCGGCGGTTCTTCTGCAGGATCGTGAAGCTGCCGGTCGGCGTGCGATGCCCGCGCATGCCCGTGGAGACCGTGGTCACGCCGATCAATTTGTCGGCGCGATAGACATAGGCCTTCTGCGCCGCGATGCTGACCACGACGACGACTTCGCCATTCTCCTGCCGCTCCGGCATCCACAGAAACTCGCCCGGCGTCAGCGCCTCGGCGCGCTGCTCCAGCTCGGCAGCCTCGCGCACCGCCGCCTGGTGGCGCTCGGCCGCCGCATGCAATTCCTGCGCGACCGCCGTCGAGAAGGCGTCCTGCGCCTCATTCTGCTGAGTCACCGGCGCGGCGACATCCTGGCCGACCGCGGACGCGACCGGAGCGATGGCGAGGAGCAGGCCGAAGGCGCTCGCTCCCAGGAATTTGCGTGACTTGGTCATCTTTCTTGCCTCCCATTCTTGCCGGCTCGGTCCCGGCTTGCGAGACCCATTTGCCATTGGCCGGGGAGGGGATTGAGCGTGCGGCGACCGGGGTGCCGCGCGGTTCGTCGGGCCGACCGGGAGGCGATTCCGCGCGACGAACGTGTCTAAACCATGCGTCTGGGGTGCAGCTTCGTCGTATCAGGCGCGACCTTGGCCGCCCGAGGGCTCAGCGCGAGGCGGATTCGCCGGCGACGCTGCGGACATAAGCCAGCGCACCGGCCGCCGACGGCGGCGACTCGCCGATGATATGCACCCGCCCGCCCATCTGCGTCGCGGCGAACAGATGGTTGGAGAAAGCCATGGGCAGGCGGATGCAGCCATGGCTGGCCGGATGGCCGGGGATCGCCCCGGCGTGCAGCGCGATCCCGTCCCAGGTCAGCCGCTGCATGTTCGGCATCGGCGCATTGTCATAGAGATTGGAGAAATGCGTCCGGCGCTTCTGCAGGATCGTGAAGCTGCCGGTCGGCGTCGGGTGGCTGTCCATGCCGGTCGACACGGTGCTCACCCCGATCAGGTCGCCGCCGCGATAGACATAGGCCATCTGCTCGGCGAGGCTGACCACGATCACCACTTCACCATTGGCCTGCCGCTCCGGCATCCACAGGAAGCGGCCCGGCCGAAGTGCGGTCACCCGTTCCTCGAGCAACGCATCCTCGGTCGCCGCCGCGCCATTCTCGACGCTGGCGTTCGTCAGAGACGTGTCCTCTGATGCCAGCCGCGTCGGAACGAACGCCTCGCGGTTCCAATTGTCGTTCGACATGCTCTCGGGCTGGCGCGAAGGCCGGCCGTTGGCGGCGTCGTGAATCTGCTGCTGGGCCGCGCTGCGCTGCGGCTCGGCGGCGTCCTGCGCGAAGGCGGACGAGGGGAGGGCAATCGCCCACACGGCCAGCGCCGCCCCGCTTAATCTGTCCACCAACCGCATCGAACCACTCCTGAAAACGCCACACAATTTGCCAATCAATGACCGCGTACGGGCGTCGGTTCCCAATATTATAGTGGCGCAACAACCGAGTCACGCCGCCCCGCGGCTTCCGTCCGCGCCTGCCTATGCCTATGTCGGAGCCCATGTTCGTCGACAGCCATTGCCACCTCAATTACAAGGGCCTCATCGAGGACCAGCCCGCCGTGCTGGCCCGCGCGCGCGCCGCCGGCGTCTCGGCGATGCTCAACATCTCCACCCGCTCCAGCGAATGGGACGCCGTCCTCGCCACCGCCGAGGGCAATGCTGACGTCATGGCGTCGGTCGGCATCCATCCGCACGAGGCGGATCTGCACCCCGATGTCGAGACCGAGACCCTGGTCGAGCGCGCCGCCCACCCGAAGGTGATCGGCATCGGCGAAACCGGCCTCGATTATTATTACGACAAGTCCGACCGCGACCGGCAGCGCCAGAGCTTCCGAAGCCACATCGCCGCCGCCCGCGAGACCGGCCTGCCTTTGATCGTCCACACCCGCGATGCCGAGGACGACACCTGGCAGATCTTGAGCGAGGAAATGGGGAAGGGCGCCTATCCGGCCCTGATCCACTGCTTCACCGCCAGCCAGGATTTCGCATCGAAGGTGCTCGAGCTCGGCCTGACCATCTCGATCTCCGGCATCGTCACGTTCAAGAATGCGAAGGAGCTGCAGGAAGCGGCCAGGCAGATCCCCGCCGATCGCCTGCTGATCGAAACCGATTCCCCGTTCCTCGCCCCGGTTCCCCACCGCGGCCGACCGTGCGAGCCGGCCTATGTCGCCGACACCGCCCGTTTCCTCGCCACTCTGCGGGAGGAGAGCGTCGAGCAGCTCGCCGAAACCACCACCGCGAATTTCTACCGCCTCTTCACCAAGGCGGAGCGGGCATGAAGGGGTGGGGCGCGGCAGGCCGCGCCAAGCCGCAAAGGCGCGAAGAAGCGAAGGGTGTTCACGCGGAGGCGCGGAGAAAGAGAAGAGGAGGCGCGGAGGGTATCCCTCTTTCGACGCCGACAGGCGTCCATCATCGTCGATCTGGTGTGAAGGGCGCTGCGCGCCAGGAAGCCACGCCTCCGCGCCTCTTTTTCTCCTCCGCGCCTCCGCGCGAACGAATCTTTCTTGTTCCCTTGGCGTCTTCGCGGCTTGGCGCGCAGCGCCCCGAAACCACTTCGTCTCCAGCATGAAAGTCCGCATTCTCGGCTGCGGCACTTCGTCCGGCGTGCCCCGGATCGGCAATGACTGGGGCAGTTGCGACCCAAATGAACCGAAAAATCGCCGCCGGCGGGTCTCCATCCTGGTGAGCGACGGCGACACGCGCATCCTCGTCGACACCGGCCCGGACCTGCGCGAGCAATTGCTCGATGCGCGGGTCGGCGCGCTCGACGCGGTGATCTGGACGCACGAACATGCCGATCACGCCCATGGCCTCGACGATCTGCGCCAGCTCTTTCACAATATGGGCGCGCCGGTCCCGGCCTTTGCCAGCGCCCGCTGCCTGCGCAGCCTCAGCGCCCGCTTCGATTATGTCTTCGAAGGGAAGTGGGGCTATCCGGCCACTGTCGCCGCGCAAATCCTGCCGGACGAGCTCACGGTCGGCAATATCTCGGTCGGCCATGTCGAGCAGCCGCACGGCAATATCACCAGCACCGGCCTGATCTTCGCACGAAATGGTAAACGAGTCGTTTATTCCACCGACTTCAACGACTTGACGGACGACATGGCCACAGCGTTCGAAGGCGCTGACCTGTGGGTCGTCGATGCGCTCCGGCTGCGGCCGCACCCCACCCACAATCATCTCGACCGCACTTTGGGCTATATTGACCGGCTCAAGCCGAAGCGCGCGGTGCTGACTCACATGGACAACAGCATGGACTATGCCTCTTTGCGGCGGCAACTTCCTCCCCATATCGAGCCTGGATTCGATGGCATGGAGATCGCGCTGTGAATGAGGGAGGGGACCAGGCGATCCGCGTCATCTATTTGCTTGGCGTACTGGTGCTGGTGATCAGCGCCTTCGCCGTTCGCCGCGTCCGGCTCGGCACCGCGGTCAAGATGTTCGCCTCCTGGGTGCTGATTTTCGCCGCGGCCTTCGTCATCTTCACCTTCAAGGACGATTTCGTGGCCTTGGGCGACCGCTTGCTGGTCTCCGTGCGCGGCGGCGAGACCGTTGCGACCGCGCCGGGCGAGACCCGTGTCCTCCTGGCGCCCGACGGCCATTTCTGGGTCGAAGCGGAAGTGAATGGTCAGCCGGTCCGCTTCCTCGTCGACAGCGGCGCCACGGTCACCAGCATCTCCACGGAAACTGCGCAGCGCGTCGGGATCCAGCCGCAGCCCGGTTTGCCGGTCGTGGTCAGCACCGCCAATGGCCTGGTCAACGCCCAGCGCGGCCGCGCCGAGCGCCTGCTGGTCGGCAACATCGAGCGGCAGAATGTCGCCGTCCACATCTCCGAAGCCTTTGGCGATCTCAACGTGATCGGCATGAACTTTCTGTCCTCGCTGCACAGCTGGAGCGTGGAAGGGCGGACGTTGATCCTGAGATCCTGACGCTTCCACTCTGATCGGTATTTTACATAATGTATATTATCGCACTTATGGAGCGTACCGTTGAGCGCCCCTGAGCAATCCCCCCTCGACCGCCTGCTCGACATCATGGCCCGGCTCCGCGATCCGGCCACCGGCTGCGAATGGGACGTCGCCCAGAATTTCGCGACCATCGCCCCTTGCACGATCGAGGAAGCCTATGAGGTCGCCGACGCGATCGAGCGAGACGACATGGCCGATCTGAAGGACGAGCTCGGCGATCTCCTGCTCCAGGTCGTCTTCCACGCCCGCATGGCCGAGGAAGACGATCATTTCGCCTTCGCCGACGTCGCCAACGCGATCAGCGACAAGATGGAGCGCCGGCACCCGCACATCTTCCACGGCGCAGCCAATGGCGGCCATCACCTCTGGGAACAGGTCAAGGCCGAGGAACGCGCCGCCAAGGGCCATGCGAGCGTCCTCGATGGCGTCGCGCTCGGCCTGCCGGCATTGAAGCGCGCCGAGAAGATCCAGAACCGCGCCGCCCGCGAAGGCTTCGACTGGGCCGACGCCGCCGGCCCGCGCGACAAGATCGACGAGGAACTGGCCGAGATCGACGCCGCCGCGACCCCGGCCGAACGCGAAGCCGAAATCGGCGATCTGTTGTTCAGCGTCGTCAACCTGGCCCGCCACCACGGCCTGGACGCCGAAGCCGCGCTCACCGGCGCCACCCGCCGCTTCGAGCAACGCTATCGCCTGATCGAACAGACAGCGGAAAAGCCGCTGCGCGAGCTCAGCCTCGATGAGTATGAGGCGTTGTGGGCGCAGGCCAAGGCGAGCCTTGCCGCGACCGAATAGGCCCCTTTCCTACTCCATCAATGTTCTGCTATTGTTCTGGTCCGCTCTTCGAAACCCATCTGTTCGAGCGCCATCTGCCGCGCACCTTATTGTGGCGCTGGCAACCCTGACATTTTCGCCCTGGGGGTGTGAACCTTCAGAACCTTTCGACCGCGGGATCGCTTTTTTCGGCCCCTCGCACCCCTAGTCGGAAGCTGCTAGAGGCGCCGCCATGCTCAATCTTCGGGACATCACAGTCCGCCTCGGCGGGCGCGTCATCCTTGACGATGCGACCGCTTCCCTCCCCCCGCGCGGCCGCATCGGTCTGATCGGCCGCAATGGCGCCGGCAAGTCGACTCTGGTGCGCGTCATCGCCGGGCTGCTCGATCCCGACACCGGCAGCGCCGAAATGCCCCGCGCGGCGAAGCTCGGCTATATCGCCCAGGAAGCCCCCGGCGGCAGCGCCACACCGTTCGAGACCGTGCTGGCCGCCGATACCGAGCGTGCGGCCCTCCTCGATGAAGCCGAACACAGCCACGATCCTGATCGCCTCGGCGAGATCCACGAGCGGCTGAACGCGATCGACGCCCATTCGGCCCCTGCCCGCGCCGCCCGCATCCTGGTGGGCCTCGGCTTCGACGAGGCAGCCCAGCATCGCGAACTGGAAAGCTTCTCCGGTGGCTGGCGGATGCGCGTGGCGCTCGCCTCCCTGCTCTTCTCGCAGCCGGACCTGCTGCTGCTCGACGAGCCGTCCAACCACCTCGATCTCGAAGCCGTGCTGTGGCTGGAGGATTTCCTGCAATCCTACCCCGCCACCATCGTCATCGTCAGCCACGAGCGCGACTTCCTCAACAATGTCGTCGACCACATCCTCCACCTCGATCGCGGCAAGCTGACCCTCTACCCCGGCGGCTATGACGCCTTCGAGCGCCAGCGTGCCGAGCGCCAGGCCCAGCAGGCCGCGGCGCGCGAAAAGCAACTCGCCGAGCGCGCCAAGCTGCAGGATTATGTCGCCCGCAACAGCGCCCGCGCCTCTACCGCCAAGCAGGCCCAGTCGCGCGCCAAGGCACTGGCCAAGATGCAGCCCATCGCCGCGGTGGTGGACGATCCCAGCCTGTCCTTCGATTTCCCGAACCCGGACGAGCTTCGCCCGCCGTTGATCACCCTCGACATGGCCAGTGTCGGCTATGGCGACACGCCGGTCCTCAGCCGCCTGAACCTGCGTCTCGATCCCGACGACCGGATCGCGCTCCTCGGCCGCAACGGCAACGGCAAGACCACACTCGCCCGCCTCCTGGCTGCCCAGCTGAAGCCGATGGACGGCGGCATGACGTCATCCGGCAAGATGCGCGTCGGCTATTTCACCCAATATCAGGTCGAGGAACTGAGCAGCGACGACACGCCGCTCGAGCATATGACCCGGCTGATGAAGGGCGAAAAGCCGTCCGCGGTGCGCGGCCAGCTCGGCCGCTTCGGCTTCTCCGGCGACAAGGCGACGACCAAGGTCGGCAAGCTCTCCGGCGGCGAGCGCGCCCGCCTGGCGCTGGCTCTGATCACCCGCGACGCGCCGCACATGCTAATCCTCGACGAGCCGACCAACCACCTGGACGTCGATGCCCGCGAGGCCCTGATCCAGGCCCTGAACGCTTATTCGGGCGCCGTCCTGATCGTCAGCCACGACCGCCACATGCTGGAAATGACCGCCGATCGGCTGGTGCTCGTCCACGACGGCACGGCGCAGGATTATGACGGCAGCATCGACGATTACATCGCCTTCGTCCTCGCCGGCGAAGCGAAGGAATCGTCCAAGGCCGCCCCGACCGTCAACAAGAAGGAAGCCCGCCGCCTCGCCGCCGAAGCGCGCGAGAAAGGCGCGGCTCTGCGCAAGCAGGCCAAGCAGTCCGAGGCGGAGCTGACTCGCCTGACCGATCTGCGCAGCGCGATCGAGCGGGCGATGTTCGACCCCTCCTCCGCCGACGCCTCGCTTGCCGGCCTGACCATGACCGACCTGATGAAACGCCGCGCCGATACCGAGAGGAAGATCGAAGCGGCCGAAGGCGCCTGGCTGGAAGCGAGCGAGGCGCTGGAGACGATCGCCTAGCGCCGGGCCTGGAACCGTTCCCATTCGGCCGGCCCCATCCGCACGGTCAGCCGGGTCTGCATCTCTTCGCTCTCCTGGCTCACCACTTCGCCATGCTGGTGCAGCCAGGCGATCGCCTCGCCGTCGCCGGCGCCGAGCACCACCTCGTGCAGCTGCGCGCCCTTGCTGAGATGTTCGGCCGTACAGGCGAGCAGGTCTTCAATCCCTTCCCCGCTGATTGCCGACAGGACGACGACATCCTCCCGCCGCGCCGCCTCAGCGCGCAGGCTCGCCGCGCCTTCGGCGTCGAGCCGGTCGATCTTGTTCCACGCCTCGATCACCGGCGCGCCCTCACCGATGCCAAGCTCTTTCAGCACCTGTTCGACATCCTGGCGCTGCGCGTGGCTGTCGGGATGCGAGATGTCGCGGACATGGATGATCAGGTCGGCGGCCAGCACCTCCTCAAGCGTCGCTCGGAAGGCCGCGACCAGCTGCGTCGGCAGGTCCGAGATGAAGCCGACCGTGTCGCTGAGGATCGCCTTTGCCACGCCCGGCATCGAGATTTCGCGCAAGGTCGGGTCGAGCGTCGCGAACAGCAGATCCTCCGCCATCACCTCCGCCCGGGTCAGCCGGTTGAACAGGGTCGACTTGCCGGCATTGGTATAGCCGACCAGCGCCACCACCGGCCACGGCGCCTTCTGCCGCCGCGCCCGATGCAAGCCGCGCGTGCGGGTCACCTGCTCCAACTCGCGCTTCAGCTTCGCCATCCGGTCGCGGATCAGCCGCCGGTCCGCCTCGATCTGGGTTTCGCCCGGACCGCCGAGGAAGCCGAAGCCGCCGCGCTGCCGCTCGAGGTGGGTCCACGACCGCACCAGCCGCCCGGCCTGATAGTCCAGATGCGCCAGCTCGACCTGCAGGCGGCCTTCCGCCGTGGCGGCGCGCTCACCGAAAATCTCCAGGATCAGCCCGGTGCGGTCGATCACCTTGGCCTTTGTCTCGGTCTCGAGATTCTTCTGCTGGATCGGCGTGATCGACGCATCGACGATCAGCAATTCCGCCTCGGCCATGCGCACCGCCTCGGCGATGCCCTCGACCTGGCCCTTGCCGAACAAGGTCGCCGGGCGCGGCGCGCGGACGCGGAAATGCACCCGGTCCTGCACGTCGATGCCGATCGCCTCGGCCAGACCCGCCGCTTCTTCCAGCCGCGCCTCGACATCGCGCCGGGCGCCGCTCCCCATCTCCGGGAGCGCGATGACGGCGCGGGCGCCGCGGGCAACGTCCGCATCGTCGCGGTTGAAAACGCTCAGACGTCAGTCCTCCGTCGGTTCGTGGAGGCTGACCGGATGCTCGGGCTGCACGGTGGAGATGGCGTGTTTGTAGACCAGCTGGCTCATCCCATCGCGCTTCAGCAGCATGCAGAACAGGTCGAAGGCCGCGATCTCGCCCTGCAGCATGACGCCGTTCACCAGGAACATCGTCACCGGCTCACCCGAGCGCCGCACCGCGGTCAGGAACACTTCCTGCAACAGGCTCGGTTTCTTCTTCTCCAGCGCCTCGTCGAACGCGGCCTCGATCTCGGAAAGGTCGAGCGGCTGCGCCGGCATCACGGTGGAGATGGCGTGCTTGTAGATCAGCTGCGCCTGGCCATCGCGGCGCAGCAGCACGGAGAAATTGTCAAACCAGGTGATGATGCCCTGCAGCTTCACCCCCTTGACGAGAAACATCGTCACCGGCGTCTTGCTGCGCCGGAGCGAATTCAGAAACATGTCCTGAAGATTGTTGACCTTATCGGCCATGGTACGCGCTCCCTGATCGGTTCTTGTTCTGTGGCGGGGCGACGCCGTTCCCTTAGCTAGCGCACAGGACGGCGCATTCAATGGCGCCGGGGCCTATTCTTCGCTGTCCGAGCGAGAATCGCCCAGTCCGAGCGCCTTCAGCTTCCGGTGGAGCGCGGACCGCTCCATCCCGATGAAGGTCGCGGTGCGCGAGATATTGCCGGAAAAGCGCCGGATCTGGACGCGCAGATATTCCCGCTCGAACGTCTCGCGGGCCTCGCGCAGCGGCGTGCCCATGATCGCCTTCACCGCCTCGCCGGGGTTCAATTGCGCCTGCTCGTTGAGGATTTCCGGCGGCAGCATGTCGATGTCGATGCTGCCGATCCGCTCGCCCGGGGCGAGGATGATCGTCCGCTCGATCACGTTGCGCAACTGCCGCACGTTGCCGGGCCAGTCATAGGCCTGCAGCGCCGCCAGCGCGTCGGCGGAGATGCCCGGCGTCGGCACGCGCCGCTCGGCCGCGTAGCGCGCCGCGAAGCGGGTGACGAGCTCGGGAATATCCTCCCGCCGCTCGGACAGGGCCGGCAGGTGCACCGGCACCACGTTCAGCCGGTAATAGAGGTCCTCGCGGAAGCGGCCGTGCGTGATCTCCTCCTGCAGATCGCGCGCGGTGGACGAGACCACCCGCATGTCGACCTTGACCATCCTTTGCCCACCCACTCGGGTGAAGCTCTGGTCGGTCAGCACCCGCAGGATCTTGCCCTGGGTGGAGGGCGGCATGTCCGCCACTTCGTCGATGAACAGAGTGCCGCCATGCGCTTGCTCGAGCAGGCCCGGGCGGACGAGTTCGCCCCCCTCCTCCACGCCGAACAATTCCTCTTCGACCCGTTCCGGCGTCATCCGCGCCGCGCCGACAACGATGAACGGTCCGCGATCGCGCGTGCTCCAGCCGTGCAGCAGCCGCGCCGCCACTTCCTTGCCGACGCCGGCAGGCCCGGAAATCAGCACCCGGCTGCCGGTCGCGGCAACCCGCTTCAGCGTCGCCCGGACGGTATTGATGCCGCTGGAAAGCCCGGTCAGCTCGGTTTCCTGACCGATCTGGGCGCGCAGGCTCTCATTCTCGCGCCGCAGCCGCTCAGTCTCCGTCGCGCGCTGGACCTGATGGATCAGATGCCCCGCCTCGAACGGCTTTTCGATAAAGTCCGCAGCGCCCTGCCGGATCGCCGCCACCGCCGTGTCGAGATTGCCGTGGCCGGAAATCATCAGCACCGGCAAGGTCGGGTCGCGGCGCTTGATTTCCTCCAGCAGCTGCAGCCCGTCCAGCTTCGAGCCCTGCAGCCACACGTCGAGCAGCACCAGCGACGGCCGGCGCTCATCCAGTGCGGCAAGCGCCTGGCTGCTGCCGGCGGCGGTCCGGGCGCTGAACCCCTCGTCCTCCAGCACGCCGGAAACGAGATCCCTGATGTCCTGCTCATCGTCGACGACGAGGATGTCGAGCGCCATAAAATTCAACTTTTCTCTTTGCTAAGGTCATCAACGCGCGGCTTGTCCACGCGGTTCTCATCGGCGCCACGGATGGGCTCGCCGGAGTTCAGCCGGGCGAGCGCGGCCAGGTCGAAGGTCAGGCGAACCCGGGTGCCGCCGCCGTCGGCATCCTCGAACATCACATGTCCGCAATGGTCTTCGACAATCTTCTTGACGATCGCGAGGCCCAGGCCCGTGCCCTTCGCCCGCGTCGTCATATAAGGCTCGGTCAGCCGCTTGCGCTCGGTCGGCAGGCCGATGCCGGTGTCGCTGACGACGATCGCCAGCTCGTCCCGCTCGACCGCGATCCCCATCGCGACGCGGTCCTGGCTCGTGCCCTCCGCGTCCTCGCGGCGCTGCTCGATCGCCTCGACCGCATTCTTGACGATGTTGGTCAGCGCCTGCCCGATCAGCCGCCGGTCGCACAACATGGTCGGTGCCGGCTCCGGCAGATCGAGCGTGAACTTGATGTCGGGGTGCGCGACCTCGTGCAGGAACAGAGCCTGCCGTGCGATCTCGCCGATCGCCTCCTCGCGGAACACCGGCTTGGGCATTTGCGCGAAGGACGAGAATTCATCGACCATTCGCCGCAGGTCGCCGACCTGCCGGACGATCGTCCCGGTCAGTTTCTCGAACGTCGCCGGATCGCTCTCGATCTCCTTGCCATAGCGGCGCTGCAGCCGTTCGGCGGCGAGCTGGATCGGGGTGAGCGGGTTCTTGATCTCGTGCGCGATCCGCCGCGCGACGTCCGACCAGGCCGCCCGGCGCTGGTCGACCAATTGCTCGGTAATGTCGTCGAAGGTCAGGATATAGCCGGCATCGGTCTTCACCCGCTTGACCGCGAGCGTGTGGACCTCGCCGTCGCGGTTGATCTGGACGACGTCCTCGCCCTCCTCGACATCGAGATGCTGTTCCAGCTCCGGCGCAAGCTCGGCGAGCGGCTGACCGATCACGGCGCGCTCGTTGGTGCGCAGCAGGTCCTCGGCGGACGGATTGATCAACTGTACCCGCCGCTCCAGGTCGACCGAGACGATGCCGGCAGTGACCCCCGACACCACCGCCTCGATGAAAGCGCGGCGATTCTCGACCTGGGTGTTGGCCGCGACGAGTGCGCCGGTCTGCTCCTCGACGCGGGTCGTCATCCGATTGAAGGCCTGGCCCAGCGTGCCGAGCTCGTCCCGCGCCCGCGCCCCGGGCACACGGGCCGTCATGTCGCCCTCTGTCACGCGCCGCGCCGCTGCCACGAGCAGGCCGACCGGCCGCACCATTCGATCGGCCAATTGCAGCGCGATCCAGATCGCCACGGCCACGATCATCAGCGAGACGATGAAGAGTGCGGCGTTGAACTGGAACTGATACTGGCGCGAGCGATCGAGGACGGACTGGTATTCGGACGCCAGGCCTTCCGCCGACCGTGCCATGCTCGAGAGCTGCGTAGAGTCCCGCGCGCCATAAACGTAGAGCCGGACGGATGGATCATCCGTGTCGAGCCGGACAATGCTCTCAATCCGATCCTCAAGGTCGAATTTGACCTTCACTTGGCCAGGCGCAAGAGCGAGCAGCTCGTCCGCCCGGAAGCGACTTTCCAGCGGCCGATCATAGAGGTTCACGGCCCCCTGCACCTGGATGTCGCCATTCTGACTGACGGTCAGAATGGCCATTTCGTTCAGTTTCCGAAGTGCCGTCTGATAGACCATGTCGTTGTAAAAGCTGGCGTCGTCAAAGCTTCGCGTGTCTGCCGACACATCCTGCGCCATTGCGAGCAACTCCTCCTGCACCTGGGTGAGTTGCTCCTGGCGATATTGATCGACGAGGCTTCTCGCATTGGTGAAAACACCGCTCGCTTGATCGGAGAACCAGAAGTTGATCCCGCTTTGCAGCAGCAAGGAGGCGAAGATCACCACCAAGAGGGTCGGGATACTCGCGATTAGCGAGAAGATCGCCACAAGTCGGACATGAAGCCGGCCTCTGCTCCCGATCTGCGTCCTCGCCGCGCGTCGGATCGCAAATCGCCTGGCGAGCAGGACCAGCATTGCCATCGCCGGGATGAGATTCGCGACAAGCAGTCCTGCAACGAGCGGCGGGCTGAGAAGTCCGTCGTCCTCCCCACGTGACGTCACGATAAAATAGGTCGCGGTTGCGACCCCAATCATCAGCAGGATCGTGGCCAGTTCCACGAGCGGCATCAGGCGGCCACGCTCACTGGCGACGGTCAAGCGGCGCAGCCAGCGCGGGCGCTTGCGGCGCGGCTCCACGGCCGCGGCCGCGCCCTCGCCATTGGTCTGAATCATGCCCGCTGCCGCATCCACGCGGAGCGCCTAGCACAGGACTGTGGCCGAAAGAACACAGCTTTGGCCTTCGTTCGGCCCAATTTCAAAATTGGTCCCGGAAACGGGCTAGGCCGCCGCCTTTTCCAGCCAAGGATCGTAAAATTCCCGCAGCATTGACACGGCGCGCACCGGGTCGGCTTCCTTGTTGAAGGCGTTGCGGAACTCGGCCGAGCCATGGATGCCCTTGGTGTACCAGCCGATATGCTTGCGCGCGCAATTCGCGCCGATCACCGGGCCGTACAGCTCCTGCATCGCCTGATATTGCTCCAGGATCACATCGAGCTGCTCGCCCAGCGACGGATCCGGCAGCCGCTGTCCCGTCTTCAGCCAGTGCATCACCTGCTTGAGCAGCCACGGCCGGCCGTAAGCGCCGCGGCCGATCATGACGCCATCCGCGCCCGATTGCTCCAGCGCCGCGTCGGCATCCTCTATCGAGCAGATATCGCCATTGACGATCACCGGCACCTTCACCGCATCCTTGACGGCGCGAACGAACCCCCAGTCGGCTTCGCCCTTGTACATCTGGTTGCGGGTGCGGCCGTGCACCGTGATCATCTGCGCGCCCAGATCCTCGGCGATATGGGCCAGTTCCGGGGCGTTCAGGCTGCCATGGTCCCAGCCCATGCGCATCTTCACGGTCACCGGCACCTTCACCGCCTTCACCGTCGCCTCGATCAAGGACGCGGCCAGCGGCAAATCGCGCATCAGCGCCGAACCCGCCTCGCCATTGACCACCTTCTTCACCGGGCAGCCCATATTGATGTCGATGATCGCCGCGCCGCGATCCTCATTGAGCTTCGCCGCCTCGCCCATCTCCTTGGGCGAGCAGCCGGCCAGCTGCATCGACACCGGATCCTCGCTCGGGCACCATGTCGCCTTCTGGATCGACTGACGGGTCTCGCGGATCATCGCCTGGCTGGCGATCATCTCGCCCACCGTCAGCCCGCAACCATAACGCTTCACGATGCGGCGGAACGGCATGTCGGTGACGCCTGTCATCGGCGCCAGCACGACCGGCGTCTCGATCCGCACCGGACCGATCTGAATGGGTTTCACCTTTTCCATGGGCGGCCGCGACATAGTGGAAGCGCCCGATTTCGGCAAGGTTCAGCCCTGTGCCGGCATTTCCATGCGCGGGAAGATCGGCTGCGGCGGCGCCAGGCGGAAATCCTGCGCCTGTAGCCGGCCATAGAGACCATCATCGCCGATATGCCGCCATTCCCGCTCGTCCGCCGGCACGCCAAGCTGATCGAGCAGTCGCCCGGCCGCGCCCGGCACCACCGGCTGGATCGCGATGCCGAGCATGCGGATTGCCTGCACCAAAGTGGCCAGCACCGCCTCCATCCGCTCCGGATCGGTCTTGCGCAGCGCCCAGGGCGCCTCGGCGTCGATATATTGGTTGCAGGCGAACACCGCGCGGATCCACGCCTCGACGCCCTGGCTCAACGCCAAAGTCCCGAAATGATCGCGCATTTCCACGGTCAGCGCCTCGCGCACCGTCGCGAGCAGCGTCACGTCCGCCTCGCCTCGCGGCAGGCGGCCATCGAGATTCTTGACGATGAAGGAGAGCGTGCGCTGGGCGAGATTGCCGAAGCTGTTCGCCAGGTCGGCATTCACCCGCGTGACGATCGCTTCCGGCGAATAGCTGCCATCCTGCCCGAAGCTGACGTCGCGGATCAGGAAATAGCGGACCGCATCGACTCCGAACGCGTCGACAAGCTCCTGGGGCGACACGACATTGCCGAGCGACTTGGACATCTTCTCGCCGCGCAGCAGGACGTGGCCGTGGCCGAACACCTGTTTCGGCAGCGGCAATTCCGCCGACATCAGGAAGGCCGGCCAATAGACCGCGTGGAAGCGCACCACGTCCTTGCCGATGATGTGCAGGTCGGCCGGCCAGAACTTGTTGTAACGCTCTGATTCCGTATCGGGAAAGCCGACGCCAGTGAGATAGTTGGTGAGCGCGTCGAGCCACACGTACATGACGTGCTCCTCGCTCTCCGGCACCTTCACGCCCCAGTCGAAACTGGTCCGCGAGATGGAAAGATCGCTCAAGCCGCCCTCGACGAAGCGCAGCACCTCGTTGCGCCGGCTCTCGGGCCGAATGAAGTCCGGATTCGCCTCGTAATGGGCGAGCAAGCGATCCTGATAGGCGGACAGGCGGAAGAACCAGCTTTCCTCGACGGTCCACTCAACAGGCGTGCCCTGCGGCGAGAATTTCTCTCCGGTATCGGCGACGACCAGTTCGTCCTCGTCATAATAAGCTTCGTCGCGGACCGAATACCAACCTTCGTAGCGGCCGAGATAGATGTCGCCCTTGGCCGCCATCCGCCGCCACAATTCGCGGCTCGCCTCGTGATGCGCCGGCTCGCTGGTGCGGATGAAGCGATCGAACGAGATGTTAAGCTGCGCGTCCATCTCCCTGAAGTAGGACGACATTTCATCAGCCAGCGCGCGCGGCTCAATGCCCCGCTCGCGCGCCGCCTGGGCCATCTTCAGGCCATGCTCGTCCGTGCCCGTCAGGAAGAAGACGTCGCGTCCCTGCAGGCGCTGATAACGCGCAATCGCGTCGGTGCAGATCGCCTCATAGGCGTGGCCGACATGCGGCGGCCCGTTCGGGTAATTGATCGCGGTGGTGATGTAGAAAGGCTCGGCCATGCCCGGTCTTTAGGGCGGGGCGGCAGCGGATCAAGCCTTGCGGCTTGTTCCAGCAGAGGACTTGGCCAGTCCCGCAATCAGTCCCGCCATCTCGAACGCGGTGGCCTGCGGCTCGAGCGACTGACGCTGTGCCACGCGAGACAAGGCCTCCGCCTCCTCCCACAGCCGGACCGCTCCGGCCAGCGCTGCGCCGCGCCGGTCCCGCGCCGCCGCGGCGATGAAGGAGGGCGCACGATCGAGAAAGGCCTCGTAACGCGGCTGCGCACTCTTGCCCGCCAGGCTCTGGGCCAGCGCCGCGCGTTGCTTGTTGGTCGGATCGCCATTGCTTGCGATCGCCCGCATCGCCTGATCAAGCCCCCCCACGTCCAGCCCGCGATAGGCGGCGGCGCGGCCGGGGGCGCCGCCACCCGATGCGGCCAGCGCCTCGATCTCCGCCGGCGGCGCATCGGGAATCGCCTGGGCAAGCGCCCGCTTCATGTCGGCCTGCTCCAACGGCGCGAGCCGCAGCAGCCGGCAGCGTGACCGGATGGTCGGCAGCAGCCGCTCCGGCGCGTGGCTGACCAGCAAGAACACAGTGTTCGCCGGCGGCTCCTCGAGATTCTTCAGCAAGGCATTGGCCCCGCCTGTCTCCAAATCGTCCGCCGCGTCGACCACGACCACGCGCCACGGCGAATATGTCGGCGCGGTCGCGAACAGCCGCTGCAGGCCGCGCACCTGATCGATCTTGATGCTGCGCGCCAGTTCGGTGCCACCATCTTTGGCCAGCCGTTCCAGCAGCATGAAGTCGGGATGGCTTCCCGCCGCCATCAGCCGCGCTGATTGATGCTCCTCCGGTACCTCGAAGCCCGGCCGGGCCACCGGCCCCTGCCCTTGTGCCAGCACCCGAAGCGCCGCCTTACGCGCGAACAGGCCCTTGCCGATGCCCTCGGCACCAGCGATCAGCCAGGCATGGTGCAGCCGCCCGCCGTCCAGCGCGGCACGGAACGCCGCCACCGCCGCTTCATGGCCATAGAGCGGGCTCACAGCAGATCCTCGAGCGCGTCCAGCAGCCGCTGGGTTACCGCCTCGACCGCGCCCGATGCATCGACCAGCCGGACGCGCTCGGGTTCGCTGGCCGCAATGGTGCGGAAGGCGGATTCAACGGCCTCATGATAAGCCGCCGACCTCCCGCCGATCCGGTCGCTCTCGTCGCCATCCCTGGCGCGGGCGCGCTCCGCACCCTCGGGGTGGAGAAGCATCAGGGTCCGGTCCGGAAACCATTCGCCGATCCCGAAGGCATTGATCGCCCGCACCCGCTCCAGACCAAGCCCGCCAGCGCCACCCTGATAAGCGAGCGAGCTGTCGATGAAGCGGTCTGACAGCACCCAGCGCCCGGCTTCGACCGCCGGGCGGATCACCTTGTCGACATGATCGGTACGCGCCGCCGCGAACAGCAAGGCCTCGGCCTCGGCACCCCAGCGCTCTTCGCTCCCGCCGAGCAACAGGGCGCGGATCGCCTCGGCGCCTTCGCTGCCGCCCGGTTCACGGGTTTCGATGACGTCATGACCTCGCGCCCGCAGCGCCGCGGCCAGTGCGCGCACCTGGGTCGACTTGCCGACCCCTTCCCCGCCTTCGAGACTGATGAAGCGGCCGCGCCCGCTCATCACATGCCGATGAGTGATTTGAGCCCGTTCCAGATGCGGCCAAAGAAGCCGGCTTCGGTCACTTCGCTCTCGGCGACCAGCGGCATGGTCATCGCCGGAACGCCGTCCGCCTCGACCACCAGATCGGCGATATGCTGCCCCTGGGCGATCGGCGCCTTGATCGGGCCCTGATAGACGATCTTCGCGCGCAGCCGCGTGCCGGCACCGGCCGGGATCGTCGCCGCCAAATTGCGCGGCGCCACCAGGCCGACGCTGTTGGCGCTGCCCAGCTGCACTTCGGCCTCGCCGATCCGCGCATTCTGCTGGAACAAAGCCCGCGACTGCCAGGCGCGGAAGCCCCAATCCATGAACTTCACCGATTCCTCGATGCGGGCACCGGACGAACCAAGGCCGGCCACCACCATGATCAGCCGCCGGCCATTCTGCTCGGCCGAGCCGGTGAAGCCATAGCCAGCCTCCTCGGTATGACCGGTCTTCAGCCCGTCGGCACCCTGCACCCGGCCCAGGATCGGATTGCGATTCCCCTGGGTGATCGCCGCGCCGCTGCCCATCTGCCGGCCCGAGGTGAATTCGGTCTGGGCATAGAAGCGCCGATAGAGGTCGCCATGATCGCGGATGGTCGATTGCGCGAGTTTTCCGAGGTCGCGCGCGGTCGTGTAGGTCACGCCGCCGTCGGGCCAGCCGACCGGATTGCCCCAATGCGAACTGGTCAGGCCCAATTCCTCGCTGTCGCGGTTCATCAGCTGCACGAAGGCCGCTTCCGTTCCCGAAATACACTCAGCCAAGACGACGGTGGCGTCGTTGCCGGACTGCGTGACGACGCCGTGCAACAGATGCTCGACGCTATATTGGCCGTTCGCCTCCAGGAAGGAGGTCGAGCCCTGGCTATGCCATTGCCGCCAGGTTTCGGGCCGCATCGTGCATTGCTTGTCGAGCGCCACTTCCCCGCTCTCGATCAGGCGGAAGACGACGTGCGTGGTCATCATCTTGGCCATCGACGCCGGCGGAATGCGGCGGTCGGCATCCTTCTCATATAGCACCGACCCGGAGGTCAGATCGATCATGAAGGCGATCGGCGCCGCGGTCTCGAAAGTGGGTGCCTGGGCGCTGGCGGGCAGCACGGTGAGACCGGCGAGGAGGGAGGCGGTGGCAAGGAGGCGCTTCATTGGAAACTCTGCACTGAAACTGGGGGACCCGGCCTCACTGCCCCTCCGCCGCCGCGCCGTCCAGCCCGTTTCAGCCGTGAATGCCCTGCGACAGCAAGGACACGGTGAGGCCGTAGAAATTCGAGCAATTATAATCGAGGATGACCCGGTAATTGTTGGTCAGCAGATAGGCCGGCGCGCCGGGGCCGTCGGGCTCCAGCAGGGTCGCCATCTCATCATCCGCGATCCGCTGCGCGCTGGCGATCGGCTGCACGCCCAGCGCCCGCCATTCCGCCATGGTCAGCCAGCGGCTGTGCCGTTCGAACACGCGGGCGCAGCGCGGCGCGCGCATATTGTTGGCGATCGCGGCGCGATCCAGCCCCGCTGGCACCCGCACCTCCGCGCCCCAAGGCACGTTCGGCTTCCAACCGGCATTGTTCAAATAATTGGCGATCGAAGCCAATGCGTCGACCGAACTGCCCCAGATGTCGGCGCGGCCGTCCCCGTCGCCATCCACTGCGAGGCGAATGTAGACGGACGGCAGGAATTGCGACTGGCCGGTCGCGCCGGCCCATGACCCTTGCAAGGTCGAGCGCGGGAAGCCGCGCTCCAGCATCTTGAGCGTCGCGACGAACTCGGTCGCGAACAATTCGCGGCGACGGCCTTCATAAGCCAGGCTCGCCAGCGAATTGAGCAGGTCGAAATTGCCCATGATCCGGCCGTAACCGGTTTCCTTGCCCCAGATCGCGACCAGCACCGACGGGTCGACGCCATAACGCTGCCCGATCTCCGCCAGTTGCGCCGCATGCCGGGCGAGCCGGTCGCGGCCCATATTGGCCAGCGCCGGGGTCACGTGCCGCGCCAGATAGGGCTGGAACGGCGGATTGGAGGTGCTACCCGGCGGGCCACCCGGCTGCTGCCGATCGAGCTGCACCGTGCGGGCGGAAAAGGTCAGGGTGGGAAAGATGCGATTGATCGTGGCCTGGCTCACGCCTTCCGCCAGCGCCCGCCGCTCAAGGTCCGGCAGATAGGCCCGGAAGCCAGCCTCGCTGAGGCCGCTTTCCTGGACCGCAACCTTCGCCTGCCGCTCGACCCGGGCCGGCGCGACCAGCTTACGCTCGGTGACCTCGGCCACGCCCTCGAAAAAGGCACCGGTCGACGGCAGCTCGGCCGTATGGCCCAGCCCGAAGCCGGAAAACAGGAATGACAAGGTCCTCAGCAGCATGTCGTCGCCTTCATCGAATCCACTATGTCGGCCCCGTCCGCAATATGAAAGGCTTGACATGGCGGAAGGCTGAATGCCGGGCTGAAACGTGCACGGCACTGGCCAAACGCATTGTCGCGGCCCCGCTCCATGTGGCAGGGCACGCGCACCGGATGGGTGGCCGAGTGGTTTAAGGCAGCGGTCTTGAAAACCGCCGTGGGTGCAAGCTCACCGTGGGTTCGAATCCCACCCCATCCGCCACACGCCCCGGCGAGCCTCCGATTAACCCGATGTAGAAGCTTCGGCACGAATGAGACGGGTCGGCTCCAGATCCTCCAGAATTGCGACGCATGACCGTGTCGACATTCGGCAGGGCAGCCGGGAAATGTCGGAGCAGCGCGGGGCAGATGGGCATGAATGAACTCGAGGCGTCCAGCGATTCGTCCGCCTATGAAGTGCCTGCTGCCGTGGATGAATTCGGCAGGCTGACGGATCATTGCGTCCGGCAAGCGCTGGAGATGATAGACACGCACGGCCTGGTCATCCTGACCGGCCTGCTGTCGGACGAGGAAGCGGATTTCGGCCTGGAGCTGATGCGCCAAACCATCGACGATCCGGATCGCAGCCGCTGCTCCTTCGCCAGCGAGACCGACAATCGCTACGTGCGCCGCGATTTCTGCTCCCTTCCCTCGACGCCGCCTGTGAAGAGCTTTGCCGCCACCTTGTGCCAGCGTCTGGAGGGCGTCCTGTCGGAATATTGCGGCCGGTCGCGTCCGCTTCTCGAGATCATCACCCTGACCAGCTATCTCGGCTCATCGCATCAATATATTCACCGCGATCCGGCCGGCGTGATCAGCCTTCTGGCCGCCGTGGAAGACGTCTCGGAGCAGCAGGGGGGAACGGCTTTCATCCCCGGGACGCACATGTACGGCGGCGCCGAATACAAACATGGCGGCGCGGCCCATGCGTTGGTGGAGCTGTTTCGCACCAAGTGTAATTACAGGATCTTTCGCCATAATCTGAAGAAATTATGGGCGATGCGCGGGGACAAGCAGACCCCGCTTGCGCCTGGCGAGTTCAGGGACCGGGTGTTTTCAACCAAGTGGGATCAGCATCAGCCAAATCTGCTGCGCTTCGTGATGGGGAAGAATTCCCAATTCAGCATTCGCATGCTCGGCCCGCGGCGCTTGTGGAAACTCTATCGCCAGCGCAAGCGCCTCGGCAGCCTGTTCCAACTGGTCCAGACGGCACCTCGGAAGGGGAGCGTCATCCTCTATCGGAGCGATTTGCTCCATGGCGGCCCCGACAATAGGTCGCCCCATCCCCGGCGCTTCTTCGGCATGAGCATCGCGCGGGACATCATCGAACCCAAATATTGGCATGATGGCTATTCGCCGCACCCCACGCTGATTTCTCAGCCGATGTGTTTCGGCGACCTTCTGGACGCTCCCCCGCTTCCGGTGCCGTCCCGAGCGGCTCGCCGCCACCTGCGAGTCTCCGGATAAAGCGTCTGGTCCGGCCCGGATGAGCGGCTGCGGCGCGCCCGGAACCCCACTACCCCCTTCCCCCACAGGGCTCTTGCCCGCATGATGCCCCGAACAGCGGGAGCCGGGAATCATGATCGAAACCATCCTCCTCGTCGTCGTCGCGACGGTGATCCTCTATCTGTTCGCCAGCGTGAAGCAGGTCCGGCAGGGCTATCAATATACGATCGAGCATTTCGGCCGTTTCACCCAGGCGGCGCGGCCCGGGCTGATCTTCGTCCCGGCCTTCTTCTACCGGGTCGGCCGGCGCATCAACATGATGGAGCAGGTGCTCGACATTCCGGGCCAGGAGATCATCACCAAGGACAATGCCATGGTCTCGACCGATGGCGTGGTCTTCTTCCAGGTGCTGGACGCCGCCAAGGCAGCCTATGAGGTCTCCGATCTCTACAACGCCATCCTGAACCTGGTGACGACGAACCTGCGCACCGTGATGGGCTCGATGGACCTCGACGAGACTTTGTCGAAGCGCGACGAGATCAACGCGCGGCTGCTGAACGTGATCGATCACGCCACGGAAGCGTGGGGCATCAAGATCACCCGCGTCGAGATCAAGGACATCCGCCCGCCCGCCGACATCGTCAACGCGATGGCCCGGCAGATGAAGGCGGAGCGCGAGAAGCGCGCCAACATTCTCGACGCCGAAGGCTTCCGGGCCGCCGCCATCCTGAAGGCGGAGGGCGAGAAGCAGTCGCAGATCCTTGAGGCCGAGGGCCGCCGCGAAGCCGCCTTCCGCGACGCCGAGGCGCGCGAGCGCGAGGCGGAGGCGGAAGCGAAGGCCACGCAGGTGGTCAGTGAGGCGATCGCCAACGGCAACGCCCAGGCACTCAATTACTTCATCGCCCAGAAATATACCGACGCGGTGAGCGGCTTCGCCAACTCGCCCAACGCCAAGACCATCCTGTTCCCGGTCGAGGCCACCCAACTGATCGGCACCTTGGGCGGGATCGGCGAGATCGCCCGCGAGGTGATGAGCAGCAAGGGTGGCGTCGGCCTGATGCCGGCCGCCTCGACCGGGGTTCCGAATACGCGGCGCGACCGCGATCCGGGCGCCGGCCAATGAACTGGGGCGAAATCGACGCGGGCTGGTATTGGGTTGCGGCAGCGGCCCTGCTTGCGCTGACCGAATTGGCGATTCCGGGCATCTTTCTCGTCTGGATCGCCGCCGCGGCGGTGATCGCAGGCATCGTCGCTTTCGCCACCGGCGTTGGCCTGGAAACGCAGCTGATCGTCTTCGGCATCGCCTCGATCCTGATGGTGCTGATCGCCCGCCGCTCGCAGGCGAAGACGATCCTGACCAGCAGCGACCCGTTGCTGAACGACCGCGCCGCCCGCCTGATCGGCCAATCGGTGACGGTGCTGGACGCGATCGAGAATGGCCAGGGCCGGGTGAAGGTGGGCGACAGCGTCTGGTCGGCGCGCGGTGAGGATGCGGCGGCGGGCACGCGCGTCCAAGTGGTCGGCATCGAAGGCAGTTCGCTGCTCGTCGTCCCGGTCGCCGCGCCCCCGGCAATTTCCTGACTGTTCATACGGAGACGATTGCGATGGCGTTCAACCGGCGTGAGATTATCGGCGGCGCGGGTGCGCTGGGGCTGGCGAGCGGCCTCCCCGCCCCGCTCGCCGCGCAATCGGGCCGCGACGCCCGCGCAAACATCCTGCTCGGCGAACTGGCCGAGGAGCATCTGCGCATGTTCCCGGAAACCGCCACCACGCTGGGCATCGACAAGCGGAGCCGCGCCGATCTGCGCGCCAGGATCGGCGACAAGTCGCGCGCCGGCCAGCAGGCCGAGCTGGCCTGGCTGCAATCGGCGGTCCGGCGGCTGAGTGCCCTTCCCGCCTCCGGCCTCTCGCCGCAGACCCAGTCGAACGTCGACACCGTCCGCGCGTCCTACGAGACCGGCATCCTTGGCTACGCCTTTCCCTATGGCGACGTCGGCGTCTCGAGCTGGCGCAACGGCCCGTATCCGGTCGCCCAGAATATGGGCTCGTACATCGATCTGCCGAAATTCCTCGACGCCGATCACACGGTCGAAAATGCCGAAGATGCCGAGACTTATCTCGCCCGCCTGTCACAACATGCCAAGCAATTGGACGATGAGACGGATCGCCTGCGGGCCCAGCGCGAACAGGGCGTGATCGCGCCCGATGCGGTGCTCGACAAGACGCTCGCCGCGCTCCGCCGCACCCGCGAAGGCGATCCCGGCGAATGGATGATCGTCACCTCGCTCGCCAACCGCACCGCCTCGATTCCCGGCAATTGGCGTGCCCGGGCCGAGCAGATCGCCCGTCGCGACGTCAATCCGGCGCTGGGCCGGCAGATCGAGGAAATCGAGCAACATCGACGCCGCGCCACGGCCGACTTCGGCGCCTGGAAGCTGCCGCGCGGCGACGAATATTACGCCTGGACCCTCGCCGCCGCGACCACGACCCGCCGAACGCCCGATCAGGTCCACGAACAGGGTCTCGAGGAATTGCGCCATTATACCGGCGAGATGGACCGGCTGATGCGCAGCCTGGGTTTCACCTCGGGGACCGTCAGCGACCGCTACCGCGCGATGCTCCGCGACCGGCGCTACGCCTTCGCCGAAGGGGATGCCGGCCGGGCCGAGATCATCGCCTTCATCCAGGCCCAGCTCGCAGAGCTGCGCCCGCGCCTCTCACAAGCCTTTGGCACGCTCGTCGCCGGCAATGTCGAAGTGCGCCGCATCGCCCCGGCCGAGGAAATGGGCGCGCCCGGCGCTTATGGCGGGGCCGGCTCGATCGACGGCTCCGTCCCCGGCCGCTTCTGGATCAACCTTCGAAGCACCGACATGCACAGCCGCATCGACCTTCCGAGCCTGACCTATCATGAGGCGATCCCGGGTCACGTCTGGGCCGGCGAATATGCCAACCGGCTGCCGCTCGCCCGCGCCGTCACGGTGTACGGCTTCAGCGCATTTTCGGAAGGCTGGGCGCTCTATGGCGAGCAATTGGCCGGCGAGCTCGGCGTTTATGAGGACAATCCCGAAGGCCAGCTCGGCTATTATCAGTCCATGGCCTTTCGCGCCGCGCGGCTGGTGGTCGACACCGGCATCCACTCCAAGCGCTGGACCCGCGACCATGCCCTGCGCTGGTTCGCCGAGGCGACCGGCGGCACGGTGGACAGCGTTGCCAACGAGATCGACCGCTATGCCGTCTGGCCCGGCCAAGCCTGCGGCTACAAGGTCGGCCACACCGAGATCAACCGCCAGCGCGAACGTGCGCGCAGCGCGCTCGGCCGACGCTTCGACCTCAAGGCGTTCAACGATCTGGTGGTCGGTGGCGGCTCGCGGCCGCTCACCATCGTGGAGCGCGAAGTCGACCGGATGATCGCCGCGCGCCGGCGGGGCTGAGTGTCTCCCCTCCCTGCAAGGGAGGGGAGATCGCTTCAGCTACGTCCGCCGAACAGGCCCTTGGCCATGTCGGTCAGATCGTCCATCACCGCGCCATCGCCGTCACGGTCGAGACCGGACAGCAGAGCCGAAGGGTTGCTCAGCAGGCTCTGCACGTCGATCTGCGACAGCAGGCCGCCCAGCATCGGCGCCAGCGCCTGCAGTTTGCCGAGCGGCAGGCCGGTCTCGGCAGCAGCGCCCTCCGCTGCCTGCTCCGGCGACTCACCGTTGCCGGTGATCCGGCCGATGATCGATTCCGCACCGCTGCGCAGTTGATCGCCGTCCAGGCCGACCTTCGTGGCAAGCCCGTTCAGATCGATATTGCCGGCCTGCGCGAGCAGCGAATCAAGCATGGACATGGCTTCACTTCCTTCCTCAAACACCAAGGCCCGCCGCTAGCATGGCAGCGGCGGGCCTCAAAGCGCCGGAAGTGCAGAAAGGTCAGGCGGTCGTCTCGGCCGCTTCCTTTTCGCCTTTGCCCTTCACCTTGTTGTAGATGACGGCGCCCGCAGCAGCGACCGCGCCGGCCGCCGCAACGCCGATCGCGACCTTCTTCAGCGTCCCGCCGCCATCGGCGATCGCGCTGCCGTCGGCCTCTTCTTCCAGCAGCACGGCATTGCCGGCATTGGCCGACAGGCGGACCTTCTCGCCCTCGACCGTCGCGACCAGGCCGCCCGAAATATAATGGTGATGGCCATGCGAACCGCTGTCCTTCTTGGTCAGCTTGATGCGGTTGCCGTCGACCTTGTCGACCGTGCCGACATGGACGCCGTCGGCGCCGATCACTTCCATATGTTCCTTCACGCGACTCAGGTCTGCCATGGGGATTCTCCTCGATTGGAATGCCCCGCTGAAACGTGCCGGATATGGAATGGATGCACGGCCGATCCGCGCCGCCGATCTTTTCGTCGCGACCATCAGCGAAAGATGCGCCGCACCTTTGCCGGGGTCCTGAGCCACGCGCCGATGCTTGCAGGATCATGGCGCAGGTCCCGCGCCGCATCGCCGATCCGCCAGGTCGCCTTGCGGATTCTCCCTTCGAACCTGCCCCTGGCGGCAGCGCTCACGAAGCGTCGCCGCGCCGCCTCCGGATCCGCGCCGGAGCCGGCTGGAATCGGCTCGCCCAGCAAGACCGCGGCGAGGCCCAGATTGTCGCGCAGCACCGCGACGAAACCGAAGCGGGTGAAGTGCCGGCTCTGCCAGTCCCAGTCGATTTGCGTGCCATGTCGTCGCCGCAGGACGGCGAGGTCGAGCAATTGCCGCAGGCTCGGCCGTGCCGCGCGATAGCGCCGGTCGACGATCTGGGCATGGACGATGTTGTGAGCGACGCGCCAATCCACCCCGGGGATCAGGGCGACACCCTCCCCCACCGGCACCTCCGTCGCTTGCGCCAGCGCATTTTCCCGATCGACCATGCGCACAAAGTTGGGACGGGCCGCCGCATGATGGATTTCGACCGAGACCGCCGTCTCCTTATCGCGCTGCATGGGCAGATGATGGTGGCCCGGAGAGGCTTGTGTGTGCGCTTCGAAACCGGCGGCCGCCAACGCTTCGAACGCGCCCGGCGCTGAGTCGGGCGGCACCATCAGATCGCAATCGAGCATCACCCGCAGGCCCGGCGCCGGATAATCCCCGGCCGCGAGCATCGCCGCCCCCTTCAGCAGCAACGGCTGGATGCCGATCGCATTGAGGGCTCGGGTCGCGCGTTCCAGCGTCGACAGCACGCGCCGGTTCCGCTCGCCATTCATTTGGAGCAGGGCCGCAAACACCTGGGCGACCGGCGGCGGAATGCCGTCCGCGCGATGGATGCACCAGCCCAGCGCCGGTGCGACCATCTGCTCGCTCGCCAGCGCGACGATCCGCTCCCAATCGGGCGGCGTTTCCGCAAAGCCCCGGCGCTCTCCCCCCGTGCAGCCGCTCAGCGATCCGCCGATCAAGATCAGGTCGCGCCAGTCCGCCAGAGCGTCGGCGCGCCGGGCCGCGAGATTGCGACCGGTGGCGGTCATCTTGCTGCCAGGGTCAGCGCGTTGACGCGCTCGACCGCCGCCGCGACGTCGCCATACGGCAAGGTGAAGGCCGGCGTTCGCTCGATCCAGCCGATCAGGGCCTCGATCCGCGCGTCCGTGACGGGAGCCTCGACGCTGAGGCCCGCCTCGATCAGGCGCTGCAACGCGTTCAACGCCGATACCGGCTCGGACTCCGGCGTGTCCCCGGGGCGGAAATGCGGAAAGATCAGCGCGCCGACCGGCTGAGGCTCCGGCCAGACCGGCGCGCCGAGTTCGACCATCCGCGCCCTTGTATTCTTCACCTTGTAGGTCGTCGCCGTCCGAAGCGCCGGAAAGCGCTCGGCAAAGAGCGGCCAGCTTGCCTCCTTCACGCTCAGCGGCAGCGGCCAGGGCAATGCCTTGCCGGCCATCGTCAAAGGCACGGCGTCGTCTGAGCGATAGTCATAGCCGGCCCTGACCAGCGCCCCAATCAGGGTGCTCTTGCCGCTGCCCGACACGCCGGCGATGCACAGGCCGCCCTGCGGACCGGCCACCGCGCCGGCGTGGAGCATGGCCACCACCTCATGTTCCGGCCATGCCAGGCCGATCATCGCGCGGATCGCCTGCTGCAGGCCGTAGCCGCGGCCGCGCACCACGCCGTCGACGGTCGTGACGGTCAGTTCGTCCGCTTCAACGCGGACCTCGATGCGCGTTTCGCTCGCGCGGTCGCTTGCGGGAAAGCGCTCGATCCACCGCGCTAGGACGCCGGCATGACGGGGATGTTCGACCGCGATCTCGAACACGGCGCCGCGCAATCGGCAGCGCCATTCACCCGCCCAGGCGGCCGGGCCTGCAGGCAACAAGG
Organism: Pseudomonadota bacterium; assembly: GCA_023424095.1. Classification (GTDB taxonomy): domain Bacteria; phylum Pseudomonadota; class Alphaproteobacteria; order Sphingomonadales; family Sphingomonadaceae; genus Allosphingosinicella. The sequence continues at coordinate 49,241 of JAFAEG010000030.1, forward strand.
TTTCGGGATCCGATTGGCCGCGGCCCGGATCAGCATCCGCGGCGATCGTCCATGCTGCGATCAGCGCCGAAACATCCTGTTCGACGCGGGCCACCGTCTCAGGCTGCCCCCTGCTGATCGCCGCGACGATCTCCGAGGCTGGGATCCCGGCATCGAAGGCGCGCCAGATGTTCGCGGCGTGGGCATCGAGCACGAGCAGGCGTTCCCGCTCCGCCGGCAAGACCAGCCCATCGCCGCACGGGAACGCGCGCATTCCCGTGGCATTCGCTAAGAGGTCAGACGACGCTTCCGCTGGAGACGAACTGGGCGGTCGCCTTGCTGCTCATCAGCACGGTCATGGACGGCGCGACATAGGCGCCCATCACGCCAAGCCGCTCGAGCACATCCTGCCGGGCCGCTTCCGCTTCTTCCTGCTGCGCGATGCTGAGATCGCCGTCGGAGCGCTTGTCGATAGTCATGGGAATTGTCCCCCCTCTTTACCATGTCCAGATTCCTCCAGAATGGCGGATTTTGCAACAATTTTTCATAAGGATGTGTATGATTTCGGCTCCGTAAGGGGAACCAATGCGCGACCGGGTCAAACTCGTCTTCGTCCTCAGCCACGCCTGTCCGCTGAAGTGCAATTTCTGCTGCAGCACACGCGAGGTCGTCGGCCGCGGACGCATCCAGCGCGACACCATCCGCGACTCGATGCTGAACTTCGCTTGCGAGCCATCCGTTTCCGCTTTCGGCTTCACCGGCGGCGATCCCTTTCTCTATCTCGAAGACATCAAGGCCGCGGTGCGCGAGGCGCGCGATTATGGCGTCACCCAGCCCATCCAGATGACGACCTCCGCTTATTGGGCGGAGAGCCGCGAGCAGGTGACGGCGCTCCTGGCCGAACTGCAGGCACTTGGCCTCGACCAGCTCATGCTCAGCTATGATCATGAACATGCCCGCTGGGTGACGCCGGACCAGATCCGCATGGTCTGCGAAGCTGCGGCCAAGCTTGGCATTCGCATCGTCATTTCCGCTACCTTCTGGAACGAAGGCGAGCAGCTCGCGGACCTCCTGCCGGACGTTGCGGCGGCGCCGGGCATCACCACGATCAACCACGTCGTCACGCCAATGGGGCGGGCGAAGACCTCGTCGGCATGGCCCCGGCGCTACAATGTGCCGGTTCAGGCCAAAATGTCCTGCTTCATGCCGGGGGAATATCTGTTCTCCGTCTATCCCGACGGGGAAGTCTATCCCTGCTGTGGCGGCGGCTTCCAGATCGAGGCCGGGCTGTCCTGCGGCAACATCAACCGCGACCCGCCCGCGCGCATCCTCTACGCCGGGCTCGCCAATTTCCACGTCCGCCTCGCCAAGGAATTTGGCTGGGGCGTGCTCTACGCCCTGATCGAGCGCGAAGCGCCGGAGCTGGCGGCCCAATTGCCGTCGATCGAGAATGCGGACTCGGTGTGCGAAATCTGCCGCGACCTGCACCTAAAGCTCGCCGAGCAACTCGCGCCTTACCAGCAGGTGATCGAACGCGAATATGCCCGCGCCCGCGCGACCCGCGAGTGGCAACGCGCGGGCGGTCCCGAGCGGCGGGCGATCCCGGGCGGTGAAGTCACGCTGGACGAACTGCTGGCGCGGATGGATTGTGATCGGGCGCTGCGGCTCGATTATCTCGCCGGCATCTTCCAACTCGGCGATGATTTCCCGGCCGAGCCGCCCCGCGAAGAGCCGAGCAACATCCGCACCGCCAGCTTCGCATGACGCAGCCCTCGACCGGCCCGGATGCCGCCGAGCTGGATCGAAAGGTGGCGGAAGCCCGCCAACTGCTCGACCAAGGCGACACCCATGCGGCGATCACCCTGCTGGGCGAATCCCTGCGCACCGACCATCGCCATGTCCCGACCCTGATCGCCTTCGCCCGCGCCCAATTCCGCTGGGGCAATCCGGCACAAGCGGAAGCCGCCTGCCACGCCGCTTTGGCCGAAGCGCCCGACAATGCGGAGGCGATTGCTCAACTCGGCGCCATCCTGATCCACGCCAACAAGGCCGACGCCGCCCTCGAGCTCGCCGAGCGATCCCTGCGTGAACAGCCAGGTCACCGGCCCATCCGGCTCGTCCGCGCAAACGCCCTCAAAGTGCTTGGCCAGATCGATCAAGCGCGAGAGGCTCTGCGCGACCTGATCGAAAGTGACCCCGACGACCCCTCGCCTCTCGCCAGCTATGCCGAGATCGTCACAGCGGACGACCGCGCCGGGTTGATCGTCCTTCTGCGTGCGGCCGTTGCCGAAGCAAATCCCGACCAATCGACCCGCCCGAGCCTGCATTATGCGCTCGGGCGGCTGCTCGACCAAAGCGGCGAGCATGACGAAGCCTTTGCCGAATTCGCCGCCGGCGCGCGACTGATGAAGGCGCGCATCGCCTATGACGAGCCATTCACGCTCAGCCTGTTCGATCGCACGCGCGCCACATTCGCCACGCCAGCTGCACCCGTCCCCGGGGCGCCACATGCAGGGCCCACCCCGATCTTCATCGTCGGCATGCCGCGCTCCGGCAGTACCCTGATCGAGCAGATCATCTCCCGCCACCCCGACGCCTTTTGCGCGGGCGAGATCATGGCCTTCGCCGATGCTCTGGCCGCAGAGCGTCGCGCCGATCCTTCGCTCCCCCTCTTTCCGGAACTGGCGACCGGACTGGACGGAGCCGCATGGCAACGGGTCGGCGCGGCCTACCGCGGCGCAATGCCCAACGAAGCGTCAGGCAAGCGCATCCACGTCAACAAATTGCTCGGCAATCACCTCTTCATCGGCGCGATCCTGCAGGCGCTGCCGGATGCGCGCTTCATCATCGCCAGGCGCGATCCGCGCGATACCTGCCTGTCGATCTTCTCGCTGAATTTCGAACAGCACATTCCGTTCGGCTACGATCTGGGCGAACTGGGCCGCTATCACCGCGGCTGCGACGCCATCCTGGCGCACTGGCTGTCGATCCTGCCGGAGGCTCGCATCCTGGAGGTCGCCTATGAGAATCTGGTCACCGATTTCGAGGCCGAAGCGCGCCGGCTGATCGCTTTTCTCGACCTGGCCTGGACGCCCGAATGTCTCGACTTCCACAAGTCGGATCGTCCAGTTCTGACCGCGAGTTTGAACCAGGTGCGCCAGCCACTCTACGCCAGCTCGATCGGCCGCTGGCGCGCTTATGAGCGCCATCTGGAGCCGCTGTTCGAGGCGCTGGGCTAGGACCTCACTCGGGACGCCGCACGACGACCAGCTTCTGATCCCGCAATTGCGCGACGAAACTGGACACGTCCGCCTGCACCGTCGCGACCTCGACACCGTAAAGGGCGGCGATCTCGACCGCGAGCGAGGCGATGGTGCGCTCTTCGGCGATCCGCTCCCAGATCTGCACGCCGATTGCGTTCAGTTCGACATAATCGCCTTGCTCGACGCCGATCAGCACCCAGCGCCCGTCGATCTCGACCGCATTTTCTTCGGGCCGGCGGGCAACGAGATCGTCAGGGTGAAGCGGAGCGGCTGGCATGATGCGGTGGGTCATGCCGGGTCGGGCGCGGGCGTGCAACGCTACGTCAGGTCCGGCTCGACCCAGCCCAACCGGGCCTCGCGCGAGAACAGCTTTTCCTTCGAATAGAACCGGAGCGGCCAATCGCGCCGCCCCTCCTCCGCCTGCAGCAAGGCGTTGACCCGTTCGCAAAGCCCCTTCCCCGTGCTTCCGGCGAGCGCTGCGCGGGCGGCGCGGATCGACACCTGGGTGATGGTTTCGTGATAGCCCTCGCTGTCGCTGTTCACGCCGCCGACGCTCTCATTGTAGCGGCGAATGAGGTCCGGCAGGTCGCGTTCCGGCACGATGTCGGGGCGCTCCAGGATGAGCCAGGCGCAGGCGACGAGATGGGCTTCGTGCGTCCATTCGGCGCGCGGCAGGCTGCGCGCGAGCATGCCCTCGCCGACGTGGCGCACGGCCGCGTCGTCGGCGAACAGGCGGACGGGATGATCGGTCATCATCGGATATCCTTCGGGCAAAAGAAAAGGGGCGCGCCGGTCGCCCGGCACACCCCTGTTTCAGGCAGAATGACAGGCGTCAGGCGGCCGGCATTACCGGCCGATTTTCGGCTTGCGCTTGTTGGCCGGCCGCCGGGGCGGAATCGCGGACGCTCTGATCGACATGCGCCAGGAACTTGGCGAAATTGTCGTTGAACAGTCCAACGAGCTTCTCGGCGGTCGCGTCATATTCGCCCTTGTCGGCCCAGGTGTCGCGCGGGTTCAGGATCGCGCTGTCGACCCCCGCCACCGCCTGCGGCACTTCGAAACCGAAATAGGGATCCTTGACGAATTCGGCCTGGTTCAGGCTGCCGTCGAGCGCGGCGTTCAAGAGCGCACGGGTCGCCTTGATCGGCATGCGGCTGCCGACGCCATATTTGCCGCCGGTCCAGCCGGTGTTGACCAGCCAGCAGGTGACATTGCCCTTGGCGATCCGCTCCTTGAGGAGGTTGCCGTAGACCGACGGGTGACGCGGCATGAAGGCAGCGCCGAAGCAGGTCGAGAAGGTCGCTTCCGGCTCGGTCACGCCGATCTCCGTGCCCGCGACCTTGGCGGTGTAGCCCGACAGGAAGTGGTACATGGCCTGATCGGCGGTCAGCCGCGCGATCGGCGGCATCACGCCGAAGGCGTCGGCGGTCAGGAAGATGATGTTCTTCGGGACGGGCCCAAGATTCTTCTCGCTCGAATTAGGGATGAATTCGATCGGGTAAGCGCCACGGCTATTCTCCGCGAGCGTCGCATCGTCGAGGTCGAGCTCACGCGTGACCGGATCGATCACGACATTCTCGAGCACGGTGCCGAAGCGCTTGGTGGTCGCGTAGATTTCCGGCTCGCTGTCCGCGCTCAGGCGGATCATCTTGGCGTAGCAGCCGCCTTCGAAATTGAAGACCGCGGTGTCCGACCAGCCATGCTCGTCGTCGCCGATCAGGGTGCGGCTCGCATCGGCGGAGAGCGTCGTCTTGCCGGTGCCCGACAGTCCAAAGAAGACGGCGGTGTCGCCATTCGGGCCGATATTGGCCGAGCAGTGCATCGGCATGATGCCGTCGACCGGGAGCAGATAGTTGAGCAGGCCAAAGACCGACTTCTTCATCTCGCCGGCATACATGGTGCCGCCGATCAGGATCAGCTTCTCGGTCAGATTGACCGCGATCACCGTCTCCGAACGGGTGCCGTGGCGCGCGGGATCGGCGCGGAAGCTCGGCAGGTCGATGATGGTGAATTCGGGCGTGAAGCCGGCCAGCTCGCTCGCTTCCGGGCGAACCAGCAGGGTGCGGATGAAGAGGTTGTGCCAGGCCAGCTCGTTGATCACGCGGACGCGGACGCGATGCTCGGGCTGCGACCCGCCATAAAGATCGGCGGCATACAGCTCCGGCTTTTCGCCGAGCGCGGCCACGAAGTCGGCCTTCAGCGCGGCGAAATGCTCCGGCGACATGCTGGCATTATTGTCCCACCAGACATTGTCCTCGGTGGTCGCGTCGCGGACGATGAACTTGTCCTTCGCCGAACGGCCGGTGTGTTTGCCGGTCTTCACCACCAGCGGACCGTCCTTGGCGAGAATTCCCTCGCCCCGGCTCACCGCCTGCTCGACCAGCTGGGCGGTGCCCAGATTCCAGTTGAGCTTCGCACCGGTCGAGATGCCCTGATCGGAAAGGCCGAAGGCCGGCTCGCGAGTCGCCACCACAATCATTCTCCAATAAGAAATGAGGCGCGGGGCGTCCCCGCCCGCGCCCCGATACCGCGACCGCATATAAGGAGCAGTCCGGCGCGGTCAAAGGGTAGCTTAAAACCGGGCGCTTGGCTACATCCCGACCCGAAACAAGAGGGTGAAGAGCGCGCGAATGGCGATCACGATTGCGCTGGTTGACGATGACCGCAACATCCTGACGTCGCTGTCGGTGGCTCTGCAGTCGGAGGGTTTTGCGACCCGCGTCTATACGGACGGCGAAACGGCGCTGAAGGCGCTGACCGAAAATCCAGCGGATCTGGCCGTGCTGGATGTGAAGATGCCGCGCATGGACGGGATGGAATTGCTGCGCCGGCTGCGCGAACGCAGCGCGCTCCCGGTGATCTTTCTCACCTCCAAAGATGACGAGCTGGACGAGGCGCTCGGCCTCGCCATGGGCGCCGACGATTATATCGCCAAGCCATTCTCCCAGCGCCTGTTGATCGCCCGCATCCGCGCCGTGCTTCGGCGGGCGGAGATGCGCGCCATTCCGGTCGGCGAGGAAGCGGCGGGCGAAGCGGAGGAACTGGTCCGCGGCCGCCTGTCGATGGATCCCGCCCGCCACCGGGTGCGCTGGGACGGCAAGGAAGTGGCGCTCACCGTCACCGAATTCATGATCCTGGAAGCGCTCGCGCAGCGCCCGGGCATGGTGAAGAATCGCAACCAATTGATGGATGTCGCTTATTCCGACGACATCTATGTCGACGACCGCACGATCGACAGCCACATCAAGCGGATGCGCCGCAAGTTCCGCGTGGCCGACCCGGAGTTCAAGGGGATCGAGACGCTCTACGGCATCGGGTACCGCTTTGGCGAAGAGTGACGAGCGCGACTTTTCCCTGGGCTGGACGCGCCGCGTCGCGATCCGGCACCGCATTCTCGCGGTCAATATCTTCGCCCTGCTGATCCTCGCCGGGCTGATCTTCTATCTCGACGGCTTTCGCACCCGCCTGACCGAGGCGCAGCTGCTGCAGGCGCGGACCGAGGCGACGATGGTCGCCCGCGCGCTCGATGCGGCCGCGCCGGAGAACCGCGCCGCCTTGCTGCTGCGCATGGGCCAGGATGCGGGCGCACGGCTGCGCGTCTACCAGGCGGACGGCACAAGGCTGGCCGACAGTTGGGACGGCGCGCCTCCGACCTACGAAATGCGCGATCCCGAGGAGGAGCCGCTGCTGCGGCAAGTCGGGCTGGTGATCGACAATATCTTCGACACCGTGGTCGGCGCGTCGCAGCCGCCGCCGCTCGACCCGACGGCGGAAGACCGGCTCGCCACCTGGCCCGAGGCGCAGGCGGCGCTCACCCGCGGCGAGACGGTCACGGAATTGCGCCGCGCCCCGGAAGGCACCGCCTTCGTTTCCGCGGCGGCGCGGATCGAAGGCTCGGGCGACGTCCTGCTGCTGACCGTCAACGCGCGGGAGATCCGGCGCGTGGTGCGTTCGGAGCGGCTGGCTTTGGCCATCATCTTCCTGGTGACCCTGATCCTCTCGGTACTCGTGTCGCGCTATCTGGCCCGCACCATCGCCCGCCCGCTGCGCCGCCTGGCGATGGCAGCGCACCGGGTCAGGCTCGGCCGCGCCCGCGAAGTCGATGTGCCGCGCTTGCCGGGAAGACGCGACGAAATCGGCCTGCTTGCGCGCGCGCTGCACGACATGACCCATTCGCTGCGCGGCCGAATCGACGCGACCGAGGCCTTCGCCGCGGACGTGACGCACGAACTGAAGAACCCCCTCGCCTCGCTGCGCTCGGCCGTCGACAGCCTGGAGCGGACCAAGGACCCGGCCACCCAGAAACAATTGCTCGATATCGTCCGTCATGACGTCAACCGACTGGACCGGCTGGTGGTGGAGATTGCCGAAACCTCGCGGGTCGATGCCGAACTCTCCCGCGCCCGCTTCGAACCGGTCGATATCGGCGCGCTGATCGCCTCCATGGTTCCCGCCTGGCAGGACCAGGGCGTGGTCCCCGTGCGGATCGATTATGCACCGCCACGCGAAGCCGTGGTCGCGGCGGGCGAGGAATCCCGGCTGGCGCGGATGATCGGCAATCTGGTCGACAATGCTATCTCCTTCTCCCCGGCCGGCGGCACGGTCCGCATTCGCGTCCTGCGCGAGGAGCGCGAGGTCGTCGTGACGGTGGAGGACGAAGGCCCCGGCGTGCCCGAGGAGATGCGCGCCGCCATCTTCAATCGCTTCCACAGCGACCGGCCAGAAGAGGAGTTCGGGCGCCATTCCGGCCTGGGCCTCGCCATCGCCCGGGCGATCGCCGAAGGACATGGCGGCGGCATCAGCGTCGGCGACCGGCCGGACGGGCTGGCCGGCGCCTGGTTCGAGGCGCGCATTCCGCTGGTCCAGTCGTGAGTGACGATGGCCCGATCCACGCCGGCTGCGTCGCGATCGGCGGACGCGGCATCCTGATCCTCGGCCCGTCGGGCGCCGGCAAATCCGACCTCGCCATTCGCCTCATCGATCGCGGCGCCATGCTGGTGAGCGACGATTACACGCAGCTGCGAGTGGACGACGGCCAGCTCATCGCTTCGCCTCCCACGACCATAAAGGGAAAGATCGAGCTGCGCGGCGTGGGGATCGTCGAGCGGGAGAATCTGGCCGAGGCGCCGGTCGCGCTGGCGATCGACCTTGGCTCGCAGCCGCAGCGCCTGCCCGAACCGGCAAGCGGGACATGGCTGGGACAGACTGTCCCGCTCGTCGCCCTCAACGGCCTTGAGCCGTCAGCGCCGATCAAGGTAGAAGCGGCGCTCGCCTTGCATGGACTGATCCTGCCTTGCCGAATGTAGCGGAACCCAAACGCGTGCTCCTCGTCACCGGCCTGTCCGGGGCCGGCAAGTCGACGGCGCTGAACACGCTCGAGGATATCGGCTGGGAGGTAATCGAAAACATCCCATTGTCGCTGCTCAGCCGTCTGCTGGCGACCCCTGCCCCGGCTGGCAGTACCGAAGACCGGCCGATCGCCATCGGTCTGGACAGCCGCACCCGCGGCTTCGACGCGCAGAAGATCGTTGGCCAGACAAAGGCGCTCACCGAAGAGCGGGGCTATCAGATCGAAACGCTCTTTCTGGAATGCTCCGGCGCCGAATTGCAGCGCCGTTACTCGGAAACCCGCCGCCGCCATCCTCTGGCCACCGATCGTCCGGCCATGGACGGGATCTCCGCCGAGCGCGAGATGATGGCGACGTTGCGGCGTTGGGCCGACCATGTCATCGACACGACCGACACCGACACGAACGGCTTGCGCCAGCAGATTCGCCGGCGGTTCGGGGAAGCGCATGCGCCGACGCTGAGCATCCAGTCGTTCGGCTTCGCGCGCGGTTTGCCCCGCAATGCCGACCTCGTGTTCGACATGCGCTTCCTTCAGAACCCGCATTGGCAGGTCGATCTGCGGCCGCTGACTGGTCTCGACGAGCCGGTCGCGCGGCACGTCGCGGCCGATCCCGCTTATGCCGACGCGGTCGGCAAGATCGAGGATCTGCTGATCACCCTGCTCCCGCGTTATCGGGCCGAGGGGAAATCCTATGTCACCGTGGCGTTCGGCTGCACCGGCGGACGGCATCGTTCGGTCCACGTCGCTCAACGCGTCGCGGCACGGTTGCGCGACGCCGGATTTTCGCCCACGGTCGAACATCGCGATCTCGCCCTGCCGTCACGTGACGATGTGGAGGGCGGGTCTGGGCGGCCGACAGGGGAAACGGCCAGGGCGGCAATCCAAGGTGTTTGAATGATCGGGTTGGTGTTGGTGACGCACGGCGCGCTTGCGCGTGAATTCATCGTTGCGATGGAACATGTGGTGGGGCCGCAGGATCGGATCGTGCCGGTCTGCATCGGCCCCGACGACGACATGGAAGAGAAACGCGAGGATATCGCCAAGGCGATCGCCGAGGTCGATGACGGCAATGGCGTCATCATCCTGACCGATCTGTTCGGCGGCACGCCGTCGAACCTCGCCATCAGCCTGATGAAGAGCGAGGATATCGAGGTGATTGCCGGCATCAACCTGCCGATGCTGATCCGACTGGAAGGCGCGCGCAAGACGATGGACGTCCGCGCCGCCGTCGCCGCGGCGCGGGAGGCCGGACGGAAATATATCTCCGTCGCCTCCGAAGTGCTCGGGGAGTCAGCCGTTTGAGCGGGGTCAGCCGCACCGTCGCGGTGACCAACAAGCGCGGCCTGCATGCGCGGGCCAGCGCGAAGTTCGTCACCCTGGCTGCCTCGCTGCCGGCGACGGTCGAGGTGGAGAAGGACGGCGCCAAGGTGGTCGGCACCTCGATCATGGGCCTGATGATGCTGGGCGCGGCAATGGGCGACACGATCACGATCAGCGCCTCGGGCGAAGGCGCCGACGCGGCCGTGGCGGCGCTGAGCGAGCTGGTCGAAGCCCGCTTCCACGAGGAATAGAGCCGCCGTGCCGCGGCAGATCACCGCTTTTTCCAACCCGCTGGTCAAGCAGGTCCGGGGCCTTCGCGAGAAGAAGAACCGGCGCGCGGACGGGCAGTTCGTCGCCGAGGGGCTGCGCATCCTGACCGAGGCGCGGGAGATGGGCCGGCTGCCGCAGATCCTGTTCTTTGCCGAAGGCACGCGCCATCCCCTGCTCGACGCCCTGATCGCGGCGACCGAAGCCGCCGGCGGCGACGTGGTCGAGACCAATGCCGACATCCTCGGCAAGCTGACGTCGAAGGACAATCCGCAGACTGCGGTGGGCGTCTATCCCCTGCCCGCCACCGATCTGGCCGGGATCGACCGCGCCGCCGCGCCATTGTGGATCGTCGCCCAGGCCCTGCGCGATCCGGGCAATATCGGCACGATCCTGCGTACCGGCGATGCGGTCGGCGCGGGCGGGCTGATCCTGATCGACGATTGCGCCGATCCCTTCTCCCTGGAGTCGGTCCGCGCCTCGATGGGGGCGATCTTTACGCAAGCGATTGCAGCGGCGCGTTGGGACGACTTCCTGCTCTGGCTTCGGTCGGGTCCCGCCCAATTGCTCGGCACCAGCCTCCAGACCGAGATCGACTATCAGGCGCCGGCTTATGCCAAGCCCTGTTTCATCCTGGTCGGCAACGAGCAGGCCGGATTGCCGGAGGCTTACGAAGCCGAGTGCGATCTGCTGGTGAAGATGCCGATGGCCGGCAAGGCCGACAGCCTCAACGCGGCGGTGGCGACGGCGGTGATGGCCTATGAGGTCATCAATCAATGGCGGCGTGCGGCCTAGGCCGGAATAGCACTGGCTGGAACGGCGAGCGCTTGCCGTGCATTGTCGCCAGGGAGGTGAGCCATGAATGCATTTGTCCGATCGCGTGCCATTGCGGGCGCAGCGACATCCCTTCTGCTGCTGTCGATTCCCGGCTGCGCCTACCCACCCAATGGAGGCCCGACGCCGCCGGCGGCCGAGTCCGGGCCCAGCCATTATCGCGCGCTCGGCACCGAGCCGTTCTGGGCGGTGGCGATCCGGGACGGGCGGATGGTCTACCAGGATCCGGAAATGCAGCCGCTGACGGTGACGGATTTCCGCTATCGGAGGACGGCGACCGGCCATCGCTATGAGAGCGCGCGGCTTACGCTGGACATTGCGCGGGGAGAGTGCAGCGACGGCATGAGCGAGAACACCTATCCCGATACGGTCCGGGTCACGATCGACGGGCGCGCGATGGAGGGCTGCGGCGGCGCCCTGACCCCGCCCGAGGCGCTGGCCGGAAGCCAATGGCGGATCGTCGACATCAATGGCGAGGACGTGTCGGGCCAGGAGAATTACAGCCTCTCCTTCGATGGCGCGCGGCTGAGCGGCCGGGCCGGCTGCAACAGCCTGAGCGGACCGTATCAGGCGCAAGACATGCGGCTCGCCGCAGGGGCGATTGCCGCAACGCGGATGGCCTGCCCGGGGCCGCGCATGCAGCATGAGCGCTTCGTGCTCGACCTGCTGCGCAACCCGGTGAGCGTGTGGATGGACGGCGACGCGCTGACCCTGTCGGGCGAGACCGGCTTCATCCGGCTGCGGCGGACCAGCTGAGGCGACTTATTCGGCAGCGTCCGCCAGATCATCGGCGGCGCTGCCGGCCAGCTTGGTCAGGATCCGCGGCGACGCCTCCACCACCGGCAACGGCTCGATCTCCTTCGATCCGCTCGCCACCTCCAGCGCCTCGAAGCGCTTGGCCTGGGTCATCACCTGCGTCTCCAGGCTCCCGACGAAGGCATTATAGGCATTGGTCGCCTGGCCGAGATTGCGCCCGACCCGCTCGACATGCGCACCCATGGTGGCAATGCGCGAGTGCAACTCCTTGCCAAGCTTGGCGATTTCGGCGGCCTGCTCAGCCAGATTCTCCTTGCGCCATTCCATCGCCACGGTGCGGGCCAAGCCGATCAGATTGATCGGGCTCGCCAGCAGCACACGGCGCTCGAACGCCCAGCTCCACAGGTCCGCATCGTCATTCTCCAGCGCGGCGTGGAGGAAATGCTCGCCCGGAATGTACATAACGACGAAATCGGCGGCGTCGCCGAACCGCTCCCAATAGCTTTTCGCGCCGAGCTGCTGGACGTGGTTGCGGACGGAGGCGGCGTGGCGCTTCAAATGCGCGCGGCGCGTATCCTCGTCCTCTGCCTCGTTGGCGTCGAGATAGGCGTTCAGCGAGCATTTCGCGTCGATCACCAGCCGCCGCCCGCCCGGCAGGCGGATGATCACGTCGGGGCGCAGCCGGCCATCTTCCGTGTCCACCGACACTTCGGTCTGGAAATCGGCAAAGGGCGAAAGGCCCGCTTGCTCCAACACATTTTTCAGGCTGCGTTCGCCCCAGTTGCCGCGCGACTTTGAGCTGCCGCGCAGCACGTTGATCAGATTGCGAGCCTCGTCGCGGACCTGGGTGTGGCCTTGGTGAAGCAATTGCACCGCCGCCTGCAGCTCGCCGTAGCTGGAATTGCGCGCCTTCTCGATCTGGTCGAGCTTTTCGTCATAGCGTTTCAGCGTGCTTTCAACCGGTTGCAGGAGAGACTTCAATTTCTCTTCGGACTGCTTCTCGGCATGGCCGAAGCGTTCGGCGGCCTGCTTCAGGAATTTGTCGTGCGCTCCATCGACCGCTTTCGACGCCAATTCGGCGAAGCGGGACTCGACCTTGGTCTCCAGTTCGCGAAGCTGGCCAAGTTGCGCCTCATGCGCCTGCTGCCGCTCCGCCTCGCCGCGCTCATAGGCGGCCTTGGCCTGGGCCAGCGCTTCCTTTTCCGCGCGCAGCTCCTGAAGCTCCCGGTCCAGCGCAATCGCGCGGTCGGCGACCGGGCGCAGGCCGGCGGCCTCGCGATCAAGCCGGTCGCGCTCCTCGCGCACGCCGTCCAGGGTGATGCGCAGGGCGTCCGCGACTTCCGCGGCCTTCGCCGACACCGCCTGCGCCATCTCCGCCTCACCGCAGCGGGTGCGTAGCGTCTCGGCCTCGCTCTTCAGGCCCGCTGTCTGGCGCGACGCCACGACCCAGCCGAAAATGAGGCCGAGCACGAGTGCGCCGATGGCGAGAATCACGACGACGATCGGGTCCATGCCCACTCCCTATGGAACGAAGCGGGAACCTACGGCAATTTGACCCGGTAGGAAAGCTGAATCCCTCGGCCGCTCAGGCCGCGCGCTTGCCCTGTTCGCGGCGCTGCTTGGTCAGCTTCTTCAGCAGCATCTCGCGCTTCAGGCGAGAGAGGTGGTCGATGAAGAGGATGCCGTTGAGATGGTCCATCTCGTGCTGCAGGCAGACGGCGAGCAGGCCGTCAATCTCCTCGTCATGCGCCACGCCGTCGCGGTCGAGCCAGCGGGCGCGGATGCGGTCGGGACGGTCGACCTCGGCATATTGGTCCGGCACCGACAGGCAGCCCTCATTATAGGGGACTTCATTCTCGGATTCGGCGATGATTTCCGGATTCACGAAGACGCGCGGGTCGCGGACGGGATCACCGCCCTCTTCCTCAGGCTCCTGCAGGTCGATCACCAGCACGCGCTTGGGCACGCCAACCTGGATCGCAGCCAGGCCGATGCCGGGGGCGGCGTACATCGTCTCGAACATGTCATCGATCAGCTTGCGCAGATCGTCATCGACCGTTTCCACGGGCTGGGAAATCTGCCGCAGACGTGGGTCCGGCACTTCGACGATGGGGAGAATGGCCATGGGGGCAATTTAGGCGCTGGCGGGCGCTGTCGCAAGACGACCTTGGGTGGGGGTGCCCGAAGGCAGGAAGAAGAATGGGCTCACGCCAAGCCGCAAAGGCGCCAAGGGATCGAGATTCGTTCAGCGCGGAGCGCCGTTACCACACTGCTTGAACCATAGAGCGCTTCGCGCGGAGCTTGCTCAGACCTTTGGCGTCTTTGCGGCTTGGCGTGAAACGCCCTTTCTAACTCACTGGTCTTCTGGCTCTGAGCGCCTGGGCAAGTGTGCCCTCGTCGAGATAGTCGAGCTCGCCGCCGACCGGAAGGCCGTGAGCGAGCTGGGTGAGGCGGACCGGGAATTGCTCCAGCCGGTCGGTGAGATAGTGGGCGGTGGTCTGGCCCTCCAGCGTGGCATTCATCGCCAGCACGACCTCGTCGATGCCGCCGGCGGCGATGCGGTTGACGAGCCGGTCGATGGACAAATCTTCGGGCCGCACGCCCTCCAGCGCGGAGAGCCGCCCGCCGAGCACGTGGAAACGGCCGGGGAAGAGCCGCGAGCGGTCGAGTGCCCACAGGTCCGAAACCTCCTCAACCACGCAAAGCAATTTGTCGTCGCGGCGGGGATCAGCGCAGACGCCGCAGGGGTCGCGCGTGTCGACATTGCCGCAGATGCCGCAGACGGACAGCCGCTCCGTCACCGCCTGCAGCGCGGCCACCAGCGGGCGCAGCGCCGTCTCGCGCTTCTTGATCAGGTGCAGCACCGCCCGGCGGGCCGAACGCGGGCCGAGGCCGGGGAGGCGAGACAAAGCCTGGGTGAGCGCGTCGAGTTCGGCAGAGGACATGGTGGCGATCCGGCCCCGCTACCGCGCCGATTCGAGGCGCGAGGCCAGCGAAAGGTGCTGAAGGTTCACACCCCCAGGGACAAAAATCGGGCTGGGCTTTTCGGACCGGGTCATGCGCCCTTTTGACATAGTGAACCTCTGTAGGACAGCAATGGATGACAGGCTCGCCGCGGCTCCGCTACAGCCCACACATGCGCATTGCCTTCATGGGAACGCCGGACTTCGCGGTGCCGACGCTCGATGCCCTGCTGGAAGCGGGGCACGAGGTCGTGGCCGTCTATACGCAGCCGCCGCGGCCGGGCGGGCGGCGCGGCAAGGAATTGACCCCCTCCCCCGTGCACAAGCGCGCCGAGGCGATGGGGATCGAGGTGCGGGCACCGGTGCGGCTGCGCGGTGAGGAGGAGCAAGCGGCGTTCGCGGCGCTGGACCTCGATGTGGCGGTGGTCGCCGCTTATGGCCTGATCCTGCCGGAGCCGATACTGAACGCGCCGCGACATGGCTGTTTGAACGTGCATGGCTCGCTCCTGCCGCGCTGGCGGGGGGCGGCGCCGGTGCAGCGGGCGATCCTGGCCGGGGACGAGAAGACCGGTGTCTGCATCATGCAGATGGAGAAAGGGCTGGATACCGGGCCGGTCTTTGCCTGCCGCGAGACGGCGATCGGGAAGAAGACCGCCGGGGAACTCACCGCCGAGCTGGCCGCAATCGGCGCGGCGCTGATGGTCGAGGTGCTGGATCAGTTTGACGTCATGACGGCGGAGCCGCAGCCTGAAGACGGTGTCACCTACGCGCACAAGATCGAGAAAGCAGAGGCGCGGCTGGACTTTGCCCAGAGCGCGAAGGGCGCAGAGCGGCAGGTCCGCGCCTTCGCTCCGGCGCCGGGGGCTTTCTTCGAATTCGCAGGGGAGCGCGTGAAGGTTTTCGAAGCGCTCGCCTTTCCCGATGGCGGGCTATCGGCAGGCGCAGACCAGCCGCCGCCGGGAACCGTCGTCAATGACGATCTGTGGATCGCCTGCGGACGGCAATTCCTCGTCCCGCAAACCGTTCAGCGCGCCGGCAAAGGCGTCGTGAAGACGGCGGAAATGCTGCGCGGCTTCCCCATCCCCGCCGGGACAATGCTCGCGTGACCCGTTTTCGCCTCACCATCGAATATGACGGCCGCGATTATATGGGCTGGCAGCGGCAGGATCATGGCCCGTCGATCCAGCAGGCGATCGAGACGGCGATTGCGGAGATCGTGCGCCATCCGGTGACGCTGCATGCGGCCGGGCGCACCGATGCGGGCGTCCATGCCTATGCGATGACGGCGCATGTGGACGTAGAGCGGCCGATCAGCGCGCACCGACTGATGGAGGGCACCAACGCCAAATTGCGGCCGCAGACGATTGCGATCCTGGGCTCTGAGGAGGTGGACGAGGAGTTTCACGCGCGCTTTTCCTGCATCGGCCGGCGCTACATTTACCGCATCGCCAATCGGCGCGCGCCGCTGGCGCTGGACCAGGGGCGGGCCTGGCGGGTGCCGGTCACGCTCTACGCAGACGATATGAACAAGGCCGCGCAATATCTTGTCGGGCAACATGATTTCACCACGTTCCGCTCCGTCCACTGCCAGGCGCAGAGCCCGGTGAAGACGATCGACATGATGGTGGTGCGGCGAGTCGGCGCGATGATCGAGGTGGAGGTCGCGGCGCGCAGCTTCCTGCACCATCAGGTGCGCTCGATGGTCGGCTGCCTGGAACTGGTCGGGCGCGGCAAGTGGAGCGCGAAGGATATGAAACGCGCGTTGGAAGCGCGGGATCGCGCCGCCCTTGGCTTCAATGCGCCGCCAGACGGACTTTATTTTGTCGAGGCGCGCTATTCGGAGCGGCCGAGGAACCTGTGAGCCGACGGAGCGAGCGCTCCAGCATCAGCAATTGCCAGAGCAGGCGGCCATGATCGCTTCGGCCGCGACGGTGATCCTCCGCCAGGCGGGCGATGGCGGCCGGATCGAACCAGCCGAGCGTCGAAAGCGCCGAACCTTGTGCGATGCCGGCCGCCTCCCCAGCCAGAGGGCCGCGGAACCAGGCGCTGACCGGCGTCACGAAGCCCATCTTCTTGCGATAGAGGATGTCGTCGGGGAGCCGGCCTTCCAGCGACTTTTTGAGCAGATATTTGCCCTCCCCCCGGCGCAGTCGGAGGTTGGCCGGGAGCGAGGCGGCGAACTGGACGAGGCGATGGTCGAGCAAAGGCTCGCGCGCCTCCAGGCTGACCGCCATGCTGGTGCGATCGACCTTGGTCAGGATGTCGCCGGGCAGCCAGATCTTCAGGTCCGCATATTGGGCGCGGCTGAGCGCGTCGGTCGCCGGGGCCTCATCCATCGCCTTGACGTAGCGATCCTCGGCGCGGTGGCCGCTCAGCAGGCGTTTGAAGTCCGCATTGTAAATACCTGATCTGACATGGGGCGCACACGCGCCGACCGCTTCGGCATAGGCTTCACCGCTCGATTTGCCGAGCGCCTGCAAGGTCGTCTTGGCGCGCAGCGGCTGGGGCGCCCAGTCGAGCTTGGGGTAGAGATCGCCGGCCTTGCCCAGTCCCCGCCGAACGAAGCGCGGCAGGCGCGAGCGAGCGCGCTCCTCGGCCATGAACAGGCGGTAGCGGCGGTAGCCGGCGAACGCCTCGTCCGCGCCGTCGCCGGAAAGCGCGACGGTGACCTGCTCGCGGGCCAAAGCGCAGACCTGATAGGTGGCGAGGGCTGAGGCGTCGGCGAAAGGCTCGTCGAAGGCGTCGGCGAGCGTGTCGATCAGCGGGAAATCGTCGGAGGCGACGATGCGGGTGCGGTGATCGGTGTGAAAGCGGTCGGCGACCATCTGCGCATAGCGTGTCTCGTCATGGTCGGCCTCGTCGAAGCCGATCGAGCAGGTGCGCACGGCCTGCTTGCTGGCGTCGGCCATGAAGGCGACCACGGCCGAGCTGTCCACACCGCCGGAGAGAAAGGCGCCCAGCGGCACGTCGGCGACCATGCGCGAGCGGACGGCGTCGCGGAGGCGATCGATCAGTTCTTCGCGCAGGCCCGCTTCGGAACGCGCCTCGCCGGGGGTGAAATCTACGTCCCACCATTGCACCGGCCGCGGCATCGGCTTGCCGCGCTCGAGCATGAGGAAATGACCGGCAGGGAGCTTCTTCACGCCATCGAAGATCGAGGTGTCGTCGGGGACGTAGCCGTAAGCCAGATAATCCTCGACCGCCTGCGGGCTGATGTCGGCGCGGAAGCGCGGATGGGCGCGCAGGGCCTTCAGTTCCGATGCGAAGAGCAAGGCGCCGTCGCCCAGCTCGCAATAGAAAAGCGGCTTCACGCCCAACCGGTCGCGGGCGAGGAACAAGGCGTCGCGGGCGGCATCGTAGATCGCGAAGGCGAACATGCCGTTCAGCCGGTCGAGACAGGCTGGGCCCCATTCGCGATAGGCGGCCAGGATCGTCTCGGTATCGCCCGCGGTCTGGAAGACATGGCCCTTGGCGGCCAGCTCGTCGCGAACGTCCTGATAATTATAGACTTCGCCATTGTAGGTGATGACGACGCGGCGGTCCGCGCTCGCCATCGGCTGGGCGCCGCCTTCCAGATCGATGATCGAGAGGCGCCGATGGCCGAGGCCGACGCCCGGCGCGGTCCACACGCCGCTGCCGTCCGGACCGCGATGCGCGAGCGTGTCCGCCATCGCCGCGACCCGATCTGGATCGACGGGCTTGGGGACGTCGAGGTGAAAGATACCGGCAATGCCGCACATGGCTCAGCCGCCCAGACGATCGACGAAGGCGTCGACCGGGCCGATTGCGGCCAGGAAGCCGTCAATCGCCTCACGAGGGCTCGCGCCGCCCGGCTGCGGGCCGGCAGACACCAGAACCGCCACCGCGCGCTGCGGTCCGCCGATCAGCCTCACCTTCATCGTTTCCAGTTTCACCCGTGCCGCGCTCCCGGTGAGGATATCGCCGACCCGGTAGAAGCTGACAACCTCGCGGGACTCGCCGTGGCTCGCCAGCCGCTCGGCCCGTCCGTCCGGCGGCGCGGTCGCATCGGCGGTCCAGGCCCAGTCCGAGCCCGGCCCGACCGCGCCCTGGCCGAAGCCGGTCAGCTTGCGGCTCTCGTCCTGCGCCGCGAACCAGGCGATGACGAGGGTGATTTCGCGGCCCTGCGCATCGCGATAATGCGCGGTCTCGAGCCGGTCGGCGCCGGCAAAATGGGGGGCCCAGGGGCGGCCCAAGCTGCTCGGGGCGCGTTCCCAGCCCTGCACGGCAGGCATGGCGAGCGCCGCGGGGGCCTCCGCGTGACCGGTTGCGGCGATCGCGCTGGCCCAGAGCAATGGCGCGGCGGCGACCGCCACGGCCAGCCCTGCCCCACGCCAGACGCGCGGCTCCGGATCGGCGTCGACCCCGGCCGGCTGCAGCGCGCGCGGATCGAACCAGGGGTCGTTCACCTTGCGATCGAAGAAGCGCCAGGCGACGCCCATGATCAGGGCGATGACGACCGCGAAGAAGGCGCCGCCATAGATGACATGATCCATGCCGCTGGCGAATTCGACGCCGCTGCCCTCGGCGATGTAGATCGTCCCGAAGGCACGGATGCCGTTGGCCAACACTGGCACGATCGCGCAGGCGGCGAGGAAAAGGATGCGCCTTTGCCACGAGCGGAAGCAGACATTGGCGACCAGAGCGCCGAGCGCCGCCATCGCCACCAGGAATTTCACCCCGGCACAGGCCTCCGCCACTTCGAAATAACCGACCGGCGTGGTGATGAAGACGCCCTCGAGATGGGCCGGCACGCCGAACAGGTTCAGCAGGGCCATGGCGAGCTCGGCCGTCACGGTCTGCATGAAGGGCACGAATTCGTCGCCGAACGGGATGGCGAACAGCGCGAAGAAAATCGGGAAGGTGAGGCCCCGCGAAACGGCCTTGCCGAGCAGGGTGATCGCTGCGCCCTGCAGCATCAGCACGAGGCCGGCGTGGCGGGCGAGCGAAATGCCGCCGGCATAGCCGAGCAGCCAGCCGAACGCCCCGGCCGCGACGAGCAGGAGACCCGGAAGCCAGATTCTGGGCGTCATCAGCGCCAGTTCGGCGCGACGTTGCCAGGCAAGCCAGCCGACCAGCGGCGGGATCAGGATGCAATGATTGTAGGTGGAACTGTTCCACCAGATGCCGACCATGTCCGCCGCATCGCGCCAGAACAAAGCCAGGATCGCGGCCGCGGCGACGCCGAGGGCAATCAGCTGGCGCTGCCACACGGTGGCGGCGAGCGCGGGCGGATCGACGGTCACGGCGGCGCTAGTGCTCATGCCGCTTTCGCCTCGGTCGAGGGGAAAAGAAGATCCGCCAGAGGCGCCAGTCGGGCCTCCCAGCGATAGTGTGCGGTCACCAGCGCCCGGGCGTCGGCGCCGAGACGGGCGGAGCGATCCCGGTCTTCCAGGAGGTCGCGAATGGCGGCGGCGAAGGCTTCGGCGCTGTCCGCGACGATCAGGTCGCGGCCGGGCTCGGCTTCGATCCCTTCGAAGGCGGCGGGTGTGGCGACGACCGGCTTGGCCATGGCCATCGCCTCCAGCACCTTGTTCTGCACGCCGCGCGCGATGCGGAGCGGGGCGACAATGACGTCAGCCGCCGCGAGCCAACTGCGCATGTCGGCGACGCCGCCGGTGACGGTGACGTGCGGGCCGGCCAGCGTCTGCACCTCGGCGTCGGGATTGCGGCCGGCGATGACGAAATGCGCGCTTGGAAGCTGCGGCAGCACCTCGCGTGCGAACCAGGCGACGGCGTCGATATTGGGGCGATAGTCCATCTGGCCGGTGAACAGCAGGAGCGACCCCTGCCCGCGCTCAGCCGCGCCCAATGGGGCGAAGCCAGCCGAAGGGTCGAAGAAATCGCTGTCGATGCCGTTGCCGAGCGCGTGGATGCGCGGAAGGCCGGTGCGCGCGCGGAACAGGGCTGCCTCCGCCTCGCTGACGAACAGGCTGGCACCGGCGCGCGCCGCGACCTCGCGTTCATAGGCGAACAGCTTGTTCGCCTCACGCGCATAGACGGCGCGCATCGGCCCGCGCCCCTCGGCGGCGTAGGAGGCGAATTTCTCCGAATCCATGTCGACAAAGTCCATCACGACGCGCGCCTGCGCTTCGGCGGGGACGAACTGCGCCATCTGGCTGGAGAAGATGTAGACCGCGTCCACGCCCGGCAGCCTGGCCGAAACGAAGCGGCGCATTTCCGCGCTGTCGAACAGGGTCAGCGAGAGCGGCTTGCCCGAGGACAAGGCCGCGAGCCCCGCCTTCGCCTTGCCGATGCGCCGGACCTCGACATAAGCCTCGCCAAGCTCGGGCAGCGCGTCGCGCAAGGCGGCCAGATGCGCCGCATCCGCCGCGTCATCGGCAAAGCAGGCGAGATGGACTTTGCCGAGCTTGGTGAGCGCCTTCAGCACTTGCCACGAGCGGATCTTGTCGCCGCGGTCCGGCGGAAACGGGATGCGGTGGGCGAGGAAAAGAATGTCCGGCATCAGCCGAGTCCGCGCGACAGGATCGGGCCGATGCGGTTGGCGGCCCAGAGGGGCAATTTCTTCCAGGCCGCGACCTGCAGCCGGTATTTCGGGCTCAACGGGTTGATCTCGCGATGCGCGCCCCAGCTGGCATAGACCAGAGGCTGCGGCTCGAAGCCCCAATTCTTCTTGAAGGCGAAGGCGCCGGTGCCGAGCTTGGAGCGGCCGAAATCGAAGCGGGTGCAGCCGCGCTGGGCGGCATGCTTCATCAGCTCGAAATAGAGCAGTTCGTTCGCCCGTTCGCCCCGCGCCGCCGCGGTGCCGCCGCCCCAATAGGGGTAGACGGTGCCTTGATGATAGAGGCTCAGGACGGTCGAGACTGGAACACCGTCCTTTGAAATCAGGACGATGTCGGCATCGTCTCCGAAGGTTTCGAGCGTGGCGCGGAACAATTTGCGCGGGAAGACCGGAGTGCCGAGGTTGCGGACGCTGTCGGCATAGACCTTGAAATGGCCTTTCAGGTCGCGGCCGATCGAAACGTCGAGGCCGCGCTCGAGCCCCTTGCGGACCTCCGCGCGCTGCTTGCGCGGGATCGATTTCAGGATCGCATCCTCGCCGGCCGGCAGATCTCGGACGAAGCCGGCATAGGTGCCTTCGCTGACCTTCCAGAACGGCGGCAACGGCCCGCCGCGCAATTCGATGGTCGGGCAGGCCAGCTTTTCCGCCAAGGCCACGGCTGCATCGGTGAGCGCGGCCACGGCTTCACCGCCATGGGCGAGGATGCCGCCGTCGACCGCGAAACCCGACGACACCAATGAGCGGCCGAACAGGGACGAGCGGATCTCGGTCAGCGGCAACACGCCGGTCAGCGTCCCGCCTTGCTCGGCGATCAGATAGTGATTGCGGTTGCCCGTGCTGGCCGCGATCGCCCGGCTCCATTGCGGCCGGTGGAAGGGCGTGCCGCTCGGATGCTCACGCACGAAGGCGTCGATCCGCGCCGCGACCTTGCCGTCGGCCAAATCGGCGACGGAGACCGGAGCGGCCCGAAGCCGCGCCGGGGCGTTCACTTCAGCCTCGCTTGCTCGGCGGCGGCGACCCGATCGGTGCGATCCCAGCTATGGGAGCGGAACAGTTTCAGGAGTTTGCGCTCCATCTTTCCCAGATTGGTGTAATGACGCACGCGCGATTTCAGCGGCGCGTTCGGAACACGCGGCTGGCCGGGATCGATCTCCCACGGGTGGAAGTAAAAGACCGCCGGCCGCTCGTCCTTGCGGTTCACGCGGCTGATCGCCCAGCTGGAGAAACGGTAGGGCAGCAGCCGGAAAAAGCCCCCACCCCCGGCTGCGGCGCGGCGTCCGGCGAACTCCACCGTGGTCACCGGCAGTTCCAGCAACTCCGAGCCTGCGAGCGGCCGGAAGGCGAAGCGCGGCGCTTCCCGCCAGCCATAATGATCGTGCACGATCGGCGCGACCGAGGAGCTGTAGGCATAGCCCTCCTCGGCAAGCACTTCGTGCGCCCAGGGCGTACGGGCATCGACCGAGAAGCTGGGGGCGCGATAGCCGGTGACTTTCGTTCCCGCCGCAGCCTCGATCGCGGCCCGGGCGCGGGCGATGTCGGCGCGGAATTCGGCCGCATCCATGCTGAAGACGCGCTTGTGATCCCAGCCGTGGCTGGCGATTTCGTGGCCTGCCTCGGCGGCCCGCCGGATCAGGGCCGGGAAGCGCTCCGCCACCCAGCCCAAAGTGAAGAAGGTCGCCTTCACCCCTGCTTGCCCGAACAGGTCGATCACCGCCTGGCCATTGCGCTCGACGCGCTGCTCCAGCCCGTCCCAATCGGCCCGGTCGATGACCTTTTCGAACGCGCCGACCTGAAACCAGTCCTCGACGTCGACGGAAAGGGCGTTGATGATCGGAGGCTTCACGCCGCCTCCTTAGGCCGCGTGAAAGCGGCGTTCCATGCCGGCGCGGCGCTCGCTCACCTGGTCCCAGGGCGCATTGGCGTGCTCGGCCTGATCGATCAGCAAGGCGAGCACCCGGCGAAGGATCGCTTCCTGCTCGGCCAGACGCGCTTCCAGCGCTTCGATCCGCGCATCGTCCATGGGCTGGACGGGCGCGAAAATGGGCGCATCGGGGATTGACGCGGGACGCACCGGCGCTTCCACCGGCGCTTGGACCGGCTCTTGGACCGGCGTCGCGGCCAGCGGCAGCACCGGCTCCTGATCGCCCTGCGCGCGCTCGATCTGGAGATCGTCGGCAACGGCGTCGATCGCGTCGCGGTCGATCATGTCCAGATTCTCCACCGCCGCGTGGAGCAGCAGCCGGTTCATCAACTGGTTCAGCCGCCGCGGCAGGCCGCCGGTGCAGCGGTACAACGCATCCCAGGCCGCCGGCGCGAAATCGGGCCGGCCCTGCCAGCCGCACATGTTCAGGCGGTGGCGGACATAGGCCTCGACCTCGTCGCGCTCCATCGCGTCGAGATGATGGGTGGCGATGACGCGCTGGCGGAGCTGCTCCAGGCCGGGGCCGGCGAGCCGCTCGCGGAATTCCGGCTGGCCGAGCAAAAGGATCTGCACGAGCGCACGTCCGCCGAGCTGGAAGTTCGACAGCATGCGCAATTCTTCGAGCGCGGAGACGGGTAGATTCTGCGCTTCATCGACAATGATGAGCGTGCGCTTGCCGCCGCGATACTCATCCTCGAGCGCGACCTCGACCCGCTCCAGCAGAGCGGCCTTGGCGGCGCCGTCGAATGCGACGCCGAGCCGCTGGGCGACCATGCGCAGCATGTCGTCGCCCTCGACCTGGGTCGAGACGATCTCAAGCGCGTTCAGCCGCGCGCGGTCGATCTTGGCCAGCAGATGCGCGGCGAGGGTCGATTTGCCCGCGCCGATCTCGCCGGTAACGACGACGAAGCCCTCGGCCTGGGCCAGACCATAGCCGAGATAGGCCATCGCCTTGCGGTGGGTGCGGCTGTCGAACCAGAAGCGCGCGTCGGGCGTCAGCTGGAAAGGCGGGCCGCTCAGACCGTAATGTTCGATATACATAGGTTCTCCGCTACCCGACCCAGGGTTCAGAAATTGTAACGAAGGCCGATAATGCCGTCGGCGACCAACGAATCCGCGCTGAACATCGACCGGTGGCTGAGCCCCGCCGCCGCGATCAGCTCCAACCGCCCCATCAGGAAACCGCGATCGAAATTCACACGGCCGCCGATCGTGGTGACGTCACGATCATTATCCTCGCTGTCGAACACGCTGACATAGGTGTCGAAACCGACGCTGGTGTAGCGGCCGAGACGGCGGCCGCCCGACAGGAAAGCGGCGAAATCCTGGTCGCTCGGCGCATAAGCGTCGGCGAAGATCGGATCGTTCGGCAGATGGAAGTCGCGGCGGGCGTAGGCGACGCCGCCGCCCCAGTTCCAGAAACGGCCATTGCCCGAGAACAATACGCTGCCGCCGCGCATCCGGTAGGAGGCGCCGGTGATCGACTGCAAGGCCGGGCTGAGGCAGACGCCGCGGCCAGGATTGGCCTCGTCAAAGGTGCAGCCGGCGGACAGGCCGCCGCTCAGTGGATCGCGATCGACCTTGAACTCGTCCGGCAGATTCCTGAGATTACGGATCAGATTTGTGCCGTAAGTCTCGTCATTATCATACAAATTGAAGCTGAAACCGAAATTGCGGCCGATCTGGAAGGCGGCGGAGCCGGCCACCAGAGGATCGCCATCATCGTTGATGCCAGCGCGGAACTGCAGCTCGGCGCGGGGCGTCGGGCGCCAGACAAAGCCGGCATCGGCATAGACGCCTTCGACGTCATAGGCGGTGAGGCGCGGCGCGGCCGGATCCGGGAAGAGATTGCCGTCACCGTCGAAGATCGGCGTGCCGCTGCCGCCGCGCAGCACATCCTGCTGCGTGACACGCCCACGCGAGTAACCGACCCCGGCGCTCAGCGCGAGCGCCGGATTGACCGGCAGAAGCACGTCGCCGCGGACGAACTGGCTTTCGAATTCGGTGTCGAACACGCTGGTCGATGCGCTCATATGGCCGGCGCTGACGGTGATCCCGACCGGGCTGCCCTGCCCCGGCGCGATGCCGGCGCTCACGCCCGCCATGTGGACGGTGGAATCGAAGCCGCCGTCGAGACCAGCGACGCCCGCCAGGCTGTCATCATCGACGTTGATATAACCGAGCCGATAGAATGCGTTGACGTCGACATTGCCGGCGCGGGTCGAAACGGTCGGGCCCGCATAGCCGGCATAGACCTGGGTGCCGGCATCACGCTCGGTGACGCCAAAGGCGCCGCCCGTGCCACCGGTGCGGGTGGCCATGCCCCCCGCCTCGACGGTGACGATGTTGGGCACGATCTGGGCGCGCACCTGGGCGATGCCGCTATGCACGTCGCTGTCGGGCAGGTCGCCATTCAATTCGAAACGGCGCTCGTAGCGATAGCCGATGCTGGCGGCGACACGGCGGGTGGAGACCTGCCCGTCAATGCCGGCCGCGACCGCAGTGTAGGTGAGCGTGTCGTCATTGCCGAAACTGTCACCCAGTTCGGCGCTGATCCCGGCATGGGTTTCGACATAGCCGCCGACATCGACCCGCCTGCGGCGCGGCGGCGCCTCGGCCGGATCATTCTGCGTGACCGGGAGCAGTTCCGAGCCGCCCGAGAGCGGCAAAGACGACGGCGCCTCGCCCGGATCGGCGAACTCCACCGGCGGCGGCGAATAGTCCGCAGGCTGAGCCTGGGCCGACGTGGTAAACGCGCAAAGGGCCGCCGCTACGGCCAGAAAACGGAATGAAATGAGGCGCATCAGCGATAGTCCTCATATTTCCCGAAACGCCGGCCGCCGAGCTGGAAGGCGGTGCCGTTGAGCACCAGGGCGAGCTCCTCGCAGCCCGACAGCAAATCGAGCGTTTCCTTCAGATCCGCTTCGGCGGTGGTGTCCGCCTTGACGACGACCAGGGTCTGGCCGGCATGCTGGGCGAGCACGCCGGTGGCCGACGCCGCCAGAGCGGGCGAGGAATCGATCAGGATGATGCGCGACGGATCCGCCTCTAACAGCCGCGTGATCAGCTCCGGCATGCGCGCGGAGGCGAAATATTCGGGGATGTTGCGGTCCTTGCGCCCGGCGGGCAGCACGCAAAGGCGGGGAATATCGGTACCGAGCACCAAAGCTTCCGGATCGAGCCGTGGATCGGCGAGGCTGTCCAGGAAGCCCGGCCCCTCCTCCGCCACGCCGAGGCGCGAGAGCAGTTCCGGCTTGGCATTGTCGCCGTCGATCAGGAGCACGCTGCGCTCCTGCTCCGTGGCGATCGACAAAGCGAGATTGAGCGCCATGAAGGTCTTGCCCTCGCCCGGCTGGCCGGACGCGATCAGGACCACGCGCGCCCGCTCGTCGCCGCGCGCGATGCGGGCATCGACCGAGGCGAGCAGGCGGCGCTTCACCAGCCGCAATTCCTCCGCCAGGCTGCCGCCAGAAGCGCCAGGCACGAGCAAGCCGGCGGCGGCCATCGCCTCCGGATCGACCTCGATGCTGCGCGCGGGCGGCGCCAATATGGAGCAGACCGGCCAGTCGCTCGCCTTCCTCGACACCGAATTGCAGCGGCGCGAAACGCAATTGCGCGAGGCCGAGCAGC
>JAFAEG010000115.1 GCA_023424095.1 Pseudomonadota bacterium
CCCGCCGGCCCGCCCCCCCCCGGCGCCGCCCCCCCCACGCTGATGCGCCGGGGCGTGCTGGTGAAGGACGGCTCGGCGCTGGAACGGCTGGCCGAGGTCGACACCGCCTTGTTCGACAAGACCGGCACTTTGACCTTGGGCCGGCCGGAACCGGTCGATCTGCGCTTCCTGCCCGCCGCCCGTCAGCCGATCGTGCTGGCCCTCGCCCAGCACAGCAATCATCCGCTCAGCAGGGCGCTGCGCCAGGCCCTCGAGGCGATGGGCGTCACCGCCGCCGCTATCGACAATGTCGCCGAAGAGCCCGGCTTCGGGCTGCGGGCGACATGGGAAAACCGGGCCGTCTCGCTCGGCCGTCCGGACCGCGCGGCCGAACAGATGGCCGTCGCTTTCTCGATCGAGGGCGAAGCGCCGTCGCTGCTCCATTTCGACGACGCGCTCCGCCCCGGCGCCAAGGAGACGATCCGCGCCCTCGACGATCTGCAGGTCTCCGCCGCAATCGCCAGCGGCGACGGCGCCGCCGGTGTCGCCAAGGTCGCGCGGGCGCTGCGCCTGACCGCCTTTTCCAGCATGACCCCACAGGACAAGCTGGACGCGATCGGCCGCCTTGAAGCCTCCGGCCACAAGGTGCTGATGGTCGGCGACGGGATCAATGACGGCCCGGCGCTCGCCGCCGGCCACGCCTCGATGGCCCCCGCCTCGGCGAGCGATGTCGGCCAGAGCGCGGCCGATGCGGTCTTCCTCGGCGACAGCCTCGCCCCCGTCGCGACCGCGGTGAAGGTCGCGCGGCGGACGGTCCGCGTCGTGCGACAGAATTTCGCGATCGCAATCGGCTATAACGCGCTCGCCATCCCGCTCGCGCTGGCCGGGCTGGTGACGCCTTTGGTGGCCGCGCTGGCCATGTCGGGCTCCTCGATCATTGTCGTCGCCAACGCGCTTCGGCTCAGGGGCGCGGCGCGATGACCGGTTTGCTCGTCCTGATCCCGATCGCGCTCGGCCTCGGCCTCACCGGCCTGGCGGCCTTCTTCTGGGCGATGAAGGCGGGCCAGTTCGAGGATATGGACGGCGCCGCTTTGCGCATCCTGATCGACGAGGAACAGGAATGAGCTGGGCCTATCATCCGGCGCTGCTGGCGCGGCCGGTGCCGCGTTACACCAGCTACCCGACCGCCGCCGATTTCCACGAAGGCGTCGGCGAGGCGGAGCTGGCGACGGCGCTTGGCGCGATCGCGCCCGACCAGCCGGTCTCGCTCTATCTGCACATCCCGTTTTGCGACCGGATCTGCTGGTATTGCGGCTGCAACACGGCGGCGGCGAACAAGGTGGACCGGCTCGCCGCCTGCCTCGCCGCGATCCACAGCGAGATCGATCTCGTCGCCGATCGTCTGCCCGCCCGCCTCAGCATTTCCCAGATCGCCTTCGGCGGCGGCAGCCCGAACGTCATCAGCGGCGCGCAATTCACCGCCCTGATCGACCATCTGAACAACCGCTTCGCCACCAGCGGTGCAACGCTGTCGGTCGAGGTCGATCCGCGGTCGCTGGCGGAGGATTTCGTCGCCGCCATGGCCAATGCCAAGGTCCAGCGCGCGAGCCTTGGCGTGCAGACCTTCAGCGACGCGATCCAGCGGCGCATCGGCCGGGTGCAGCCGCTCGCCCAGATCAGCCGCGCCGTCGCCATGCTCCGCGCGGCCGGGATCAGCTCGCTGAACTTCGACCTGATGTACGGCCTGCCCGGCCAGACCATGGCCGATCTGCAGGCCACCCTCGCCCAGGCCGTGGCGCAGGGGCCTGAGCGCATCGCCTTGTTCGGTTACGCCCATGTGCCGCACCTCATTCCCCGGCAGCGCCGCATCGACGCGACCGCTTTGCCCGGGGCCGAACTGCGCTTCGACATGGCCGCGGCCGGTTACGAATATCTCGTCGAGGCGGGGTATCAGCCGGTCGGCTTCGATCATTTCGCTCTGCCCGGCGATCCGCTCGCGAAGGCCACCCGCGACGGCACGCTGCGGCGCAATTTCCAGGGCTTCACCGACGATCAGGCCCGCAATTTGATCGGCTTCGGGCCCAGCGCGATCAGCAGCTTCCCGGACCTGCTGGTGCAAAATGCCAAGAATAGCGGCCAGCACCGCCTGCTGACCGGCGCCGGCCGCCTCCCGGCCGAACGCGGCCTGGTTCGCACGGCGGAGGACCAGCGCCGGGGTCGCATCGTCGAGTCCTTGTTGTGCGCGAGCGAGGCCAGGACCGGCGCCTTGCCCGACGCGCTGGCGCCGTTCGCGGCCCAGGGGCTGATCGCCTATGACGGGAGCCGGCTGAGCCTGCTCCCGGGCGCCCTGCCTTATGCCCGAAGCATCGCCGCCACCTTCGACGGGCGGCTTGCCGACAAGAGCCAGCGTTTCAGTGCCGCCGTTTAGCCCGATTGCGGCGCTCTGCGGCCTGGCCTGCCTGGCGACCCAGCAAGGCGCCGATTTCGCCCCGAAGGTGCTGATCCTCCACGTCGCCTTGTGCGACGGCGGCTCGCTCGTCCGCCTGATCCCGCTCGAACCGCAACCCGGCGACGACGACCCGCGCCCCGCGAGCAGCAGCTGCCACGCCTCCTTTAGCGCCACCCGGGAGTTGCGCCTCGCGGCCAATCCCCGCCGCAGCGCCCACGCGTGAAATACGATCAGGAACCAGCCTGAACGCCGACGCTCTCGGAACCGCCCAGCCTATCTGTTTGACGAACGTCTTTCTGTTTCGACCATATCTGCTTTGATTGGTCGACTCTGATTTCAGACGATTGCGTTTCGCTGCGCATTTGACAATACATTAGCGAACTAACGCGGCCCCGGGCCGGCCGCGTCGGGGGGCGAGGAAGTTTCCGTGGGCATTACGAAGACGAAGGACAGTGTCCAGTACCAGCCGATGACTGCGTCGACCGAGCGGCGGATGAAGAAGGCGGTGAAGTCCGGGGAGTTCCGAATCGGCTTCCTGGTGCATGACGTGTCCCGGCTGCGGCGCACCGTGGTCGACAAGGCGCTGAGCCCGAGCGGCGTGACCCGCTCGCAATGGTGGGTGCTCGCCAACCTTTCGAGCCAGAATGGCGAGGGGATGATGCAGACCGAACTCGCCCGCGTCCTCGACATCGGCAAGGTCGCGCTCGGCGGGCTGATCGATCGGCTGGAGGCCAATGGCTATGTCATGCGCAAGGCCGATCCCGTCGACCGCCGCGCCAAGCGGATCGAGCTGACCGAATGTGGCGCCGCTTTGCTCGCCGACATTCAGGATCAGGCCTCGCGCCTCAATCGCGAAATGGTGAAAGATCTCAGCGCCGAGGAGATCGCGTTGACCGAGGACATTCTGCACCGGATGAAGGTGCGGCTGATCGAGATGGACAAGGAGATGCGCCGGACCGGACCGCCAAATCAGGACAGCAGCGACTAGCTTTCGCGCAGCGCCGCCGCGAGCGTTTCCGGCTCTTTCAGGAACATGTCGTGCCCCCAGGGCGAGGGCGACAAATGCAGCGCGACCGGTCCAGCCAGCCGCTCGGCCAAAGCGCGCATCTGTTCCGGCGGCACGAGCAGATCGGTGGTCGCGCCGATCAGGGTCGCCGGGGTCGAGATCGCCGCCGGATCGCAGCGATGCCGGTCGATGGAGCCGGACAGGCTGAGGAACCGCCCCGGCGACATGACCGAGCGATAGGCCTCGCCCCGCGCCCGCAGATAGGCGCCGGGGGCGGAGCAGGTCAGCGGGTCGGCGCCGTCGATCCCGCCGGCGAAGCGCCCGGCAAATTCCTCGCGCGAACGATAGCTGGTCATCGCCATGCCGCGCGCGATGGCGAGCGCCTCGTCGCCCCTGCCCTGCTCCAGGCCGAGCCGCACCACCCGCCGCTGCAGCTCGCGCCCGGCGGTCGAATAAGGATGCGGCGAGGCGTCGGCGGACACGATCGCCAGCCGCTCGACCCGCGCCGGAAAATGTTCGGCGAAGGCCAGAGCGACCATCCCGCCATAGGAAGCCCCTATCACCAGGGCCGCGCGCCCGATCCCGAATGCGTCGAGCGCCGCCGCCAGAACCCGCGCCTGATCGACGGTCGATGGCGCGCGCCGGCCATCCTCGTCGGCGGCGAATTCGAAGCCCAGCACGCGGTGCGTCGCCGGGTCGATCGCCCGGCCCCGCCCGGCAAGGCCGCTCCACCAACCCGGCGAACCGTCGCCGCGCAGGCAGGGAAATCGGTCGCCGGAAATGCCGCCCATCATCGCCACGACCGGCGCACCGTCGGCGCCGCACAAAGTCGCCCGCCCCTCGCCGCCGCAGCTTTCCAGCCCGGCGGGCAGCGCGAAATTCGTTTCAGACAGCGGCAAGACCGCGCTCCAGATCGGCGATCAGATCGTCCGCATCCTCGATCCCGACCGACAGCCGCAGCAGATCGGGGTCGATCCCCGCCGCCAGCTGCGCCTCGGGCGGCATGCCGCGATGGGTCATCGTCGCCGGCCGGCAGATCAGGCTCGAAAATCCGCCCAGCGAGGAGGCCAGTTTCACCAACCGCAGCGCCGCCACGAACCGCCCCGCCGCCTCGAGCCCGCCACGCACGCGGAAGCTCAGCATGAAGCCCGGCCCGCTCTGCTGCCGCGCCGCGATTTGTGCGCCGGCAAAGCCCTCGAGCCCCGGATAATGGACCGCGACCACCCGATCGTCCTGCGCGAGGAAGCGCGCGATCCGCCCTGCGCTCGCTTCCGCCTGCGCCACCCGCAGCGGCAAGGTCCTGAGCCCCCGCAAGGTCTGCCAGCTGTCATGCGCCGACCCATTCAGCCCGGCCGCATTGCTCCACCAATGGAGCTGCTCGACCTTCTCCGCATCGGCGCACAGCAAGATCCCGCCGAACAGATCGGAATGGCCGTTGATCGCCTTGGTGGTGGAATGCAGCACATAGTCGCAGCCCAGCTTCAGCGGCTGCTGCCGCACCGGCGTCGCCAGCGTATTGTCCGCGACGCTCAGCGCCCCGGCCGCGCAGGCCTTGGCGGCACGGTCCACAATATCCACCACGCGCAGCAGCGGATTGCTCGGCGTTTCCAGCCAGACCAGAGCCGGATCCTGCTCCAGCGCCTTGGCATAAGCCGCATCGTCGCCCTGATCGACGAAGGATGCGCGGATCAGGCCCTTCGCCTCCAGCCCCTGCAGCAGCCGGTAAGTCCCGCCATAGCAATCG
>JAFAEG010000106.1 GCA_023424095.1 Pseudomonadota bacterium
AGCGCCGCCAGCCTCCGCCAGAACCTTCGTGATCGCAGCCGTCAAAGACGTCTTGCCATGGTCAACGTGACCAATCGTGCCGATGTTGCAGTGCGGCTTCGTGCGGGAGAACTTCTCTTTGGCCATGACACCTTTATCCTCGAAGGCGGCCGCTGGGGGCCGGAAAGCGCGGTGGAATTAGGGGTTTTTGCCTGACGATGCAAGCGCTCCGGCCTGCCGGATCGCCCCGTCCCGCAACGCCGTGCCGTCACGCCCTTGCAGTGGCCGCTCCTTTCCCCGTCCGGAGCCGCGCCCGGCCGCTTGGCAAGCGAGGCCCGCAGGCGCAAAACGGCGCCACCAGCGCCACCTCGCGTCCCCGGAGCCTCCGCCATGACCGTCACCACATCCGCCCCCAAGCCCCTGCCCCGCATCGCCATCACCTATTGCAGCATGTGCAATTGGCTGCTGCGCTCGGCCTGGATGGCGCAGGAACTGCTCCAGACCTTCGGCCAGGATCTCGGCGAGGTCGTGCTGATCCCGCGCACCGGCGGCATTTTCCAGATCCACTATGACGGCGAGCTGATCTGGGACCGGACGGTCGATGGCGGCTTCCCCGATGTGAAGCAGCTCAAGCAGCGCGTCCGCGACCGGCTCGACCCGGCCCGCGACCTCGGCCATCTCGACGGCCACAAGGCGCAAGCCACGGAGGCCTGAGCGCGCGAACTGCCAGACTGCCTGCCTCGGCTCGGTCGAGGCGGGCGCAGCCGGGATCGGCCCGCATCACATGCCGAAGCCGACATAGACGGAGTCGCCGCTGAGCTCGCTGAACTTCTTGTTCTTGAAATGCCGATATCGGCCGTGCGGGCGCGCCGCGCGACCATGGTGCTGCGGTTGCCCGGCGGACGCAATACGCCTCGATTCGGCCGGCCCTCACGCTCGCGGCATCACCGCGAAACGGCCATCGTCGCGGCGCGGCGCGCAAAGCTGGATCATCGGGAGGGAAGCTGGAGCGGGTACCGGGAATCGAACCCGGGTATTCAGCTTGGAAGGCTGCTGCTCTACCATTGAGCTACACCCGCGCAGGGCGACAAGTTCCGCATCGCGCGGCCCGGTGTCAACCCGTCATCGCCAGCTGCCGGCAAGGGCCGCGGACGTCGCGGTGAAAGCACTGCGCTGTCACCGCCTGGTCGTTCGGCGCGTCTTTCAGGAAGGCGCGCCTGCTTCGTCCCGCAGGGCGAAGGTGGTGGGGGAAGCAGGACTCGAACCTGCGAAGGCATAGCCAGCGGATTTACAGTCCGCCCCCTTTGCCGCTCGGGACATTCCCCCGCCTTTTCGCTGGCTGGCCCGAAGGCCGGCCGCAGCCGCTGTTTCACTTTTGTGAAGGGCGGCAGGCGCGGCCGGACTTATGGTGAGAGGGCGCCCGCCTGTCAACGCCTAAAACGATCGATCCGCGACAAGGCGCATTTCAATCCACCGCTCGTGCCGCCCCGTATCGCCGCAGCCAAGCCTTCGCCGCCGGCACCAGGGCCTGAAATGGCGTGGTTTCCGGCCGCTCGATCGCATCGGCGAGATCAGGCGGCGGATAGATCAGCGTGCGCACGCCGTGGCGGTGCTGCCAGACCGGCAGCGTGCCCTGGCGCACGAACATCGCGATGACCTCTCTGACGAGCGGACTGCGCAAGGCCCGCGATTTGCCGACCGGGCGCGCCACCACGCAGAATCGCGCGAACGGATTCGGGTGGCTCGCCTCGCCTTCCAGGCAGAAGATCACGCCGCTTCGATCCGGCCGGGCCTCGTCCGGCATCGCGTCGATTCGCCGCCACAGGCAGAACCAGCTCCGGCAGATCTGTGGCCGTGTCGCATGGATGCCGCAGCCTTTGCCGGTGTTGTGGCGGCACATAACCCCGGCCGGCTTGCCGACCTCCGGGTCGACGATGCGCAGCACCTCGCAGCAGGCGACGCAATCGCCGCATTCGCGCCCCGGCGTCAGATGGTTCAGCGTCCGCCCGGCGCGCATCGCCCCGGCTTCCAGCATCGCGTCCATGAGCCCTCCCCCGGAGAACGGAGTGGGCCGCCAGAATAGCGCCGACCGGCCCGCAACGGAATGCGAGCGCTTCAGCCTGCCGCCGCGATTCGCGCCCTGACGAAGGCGACACGCTCGGCGACGCCGGCGAGCGGCAGCTCGACCGGCTCATAGCCGAAATCGCGATAGGCGCCGGTCACCGCCGCAAAGGTGCGTTCCGCTTCCGCGAAATCCTGTTTGCGCTCTGCGTCCCCAGAAAAGATCGCGCGCCAGGGCGGCGCCGCGAAGACGAGGGGACGATAGCGGATCTGGCGCGCCGCTCGCTCCAGATGCGCGGGGATCGCGAGCCCCGACAGGGAAAGATAGCCGGCGATATCGGGCACGCCGCGGTCGAACAGCACGATGCCGCCCCGCTTGCGCGCCTCGGCATGCGAGCGCATGTCCCAGCCCAGCATCAGCTCAGCGAACAGGGCCCGGTCACGCCAGGGCAGTGCCGGTCCGTCAATCGCCACCTGATCGCGGATGATCGCCCGCCCGCCTTCCGGCGCGGTCGCAAAATCCTCCGCCGCGAGTGCGGACAGCAATGTGGTCTTGCCGGCTCCCGGTCCACCGGTGATCACGAAGAAGGCGTGGTCGTCATTGGTCATGTCAGATCTCTTCCCTTCGGTTGGTTGCTGACAGGGCGCGCTTCCGCACTGGCCAAGCGCCGCGCATCGTGGCAGGGCAGTCGCTCGACAATTCGGGAGTTCCCATGCCCGCCCCTTTCCGCCCGCGCCCCACCGGCAAGCCTTCCGGCCGCGGCTTCCGCCCGCGCCAGGACGGGCCGCCGCCGCATCGCCCGGGCGATATCGACGAGGCGATCCTCTACGGCGCCCATCCGGTGATCGAGGCGCTGCGCAATCCGCGCCGGCGATTCCGCAAGCTGCTCGCCACCGAGAACGCCCTGAAGCGCCTCGGCGAGGAGATCGGCGACTTGCCGATCGCGCCCGAACTGGTCCGCCCCTCCGAGATCGACCGCCTGCTGACGCCCGACGCCGTGCATCAGGGGCTCTATCTCGTCTGCGATCCCCTGCCCTCGCCCGATCTCGACAGCCTGCCGGACGACGCGGTCGTGCTGGCGCTCGACCAGATCACCGATCCGCACAATGTCGGAGCGATCCTGCGCTCGGCGGCCGCTTTCGCTGTCGCCGCCGTGATCGTCACCATCCGGCACTCGCCGGCGGCGACCGGTGTCCTCGCCAAATCGGCCTCGGGCGCGCTCGAGCATGTGCCGCTGATCGCCGTGAAGAATCTCGGGGATGCGCTCGACAAGCTCGGAAAGCGCGGCTTCCTGCGCCTCGGCTTCGATTCGGAGGGGGATGTCTCGCTCGACGACGTCGCTCTGCGACGTCCGCTCGTCATGGTCATGGGTGCCGAAGGCAAGGGCCTGCGCCAGCGCAGCCGCGAACTTTGCGACCATCTCGCCCGGCTCGACATGCCCGGCGCGATCAAGAGCCTCAACGTCTCCAACGCCACCGCGATCGCGCTCTACGCCGCGACGCGGCAGCGCTGAAGCGGCTCAGCGCTTCCCGGCCGGGCTTCGCCGCTCGCCGGTGTCGATCGGCACAATGCCGTCGGCGCCGATCCGGATGACCCGCGCCACCTGTCGCCCACCCCGGTTCTCGATCCGGTAGATCACCGGATCCGCCGCCGGCGGGCGCTGGATGCCGACCGCGACCGGAATCGACGGCGGCTCGAGACGCTCGAACTGGTAGTCCGGCGCGGCAGTACCCAGCAGGACATTGAGCGAGGAATCGTAGAAGCCCGGACCATAGCCCCCGAGGCCGTAGCCGTAGGCAAACCCTGGGACATGGCGACCATGGGCGCGCAGACCCGGGCGGACTGGCCGCATCGGCCGGGCCAGCATGCGGCCCGGGACCGCCGAGGCCAGGGCCGGCGCCCTGACACCGGCCGGTGCGGCAGGGCCGCCGGCAGGCCTGGCGGAGACATTCGAGCCGAGCGCCAGCACGGCGCCCGCAATGCAGGCCAGACGGAAAATCGGGATGCGGACCATGTCGCTCCCCCTCCTGTCCTTCGGAATCGCCGCTCGTCGGAAAGGCTATCCGTCTTGCGCCCGGAAGGCGAGTCGGGCGCCTGCGGGCGGCGGAAGACGGACCTCATTTGTTAATGAGTCGTTAGTCTTACACCCTTTGGTGCAAGACCAAGTGCCTGCTTGAAGGTTTCGGGCTGTGGGCTCATTCGTTCCCCATCAAACTTGTCTTTTCTAGGGCTTCGCGGGTCGGCCACGTCCGACTCCAACGCAAAGACCGCTGCAAGGCGGCGTCGAGGCGCGGTGGGTGGTCCGCTGCGTCGGGGGAACGAACGACGGAGTGCATCATGAGCATTGCGCAAGCATCAGGGGCCGCCGGCCCACGCCCGATGACCAGGGAAGAGAAGCGGGTCATCCTCGCCTCCTCCCTGGGCACAGTATTCGAATGGTACGATTTCTATCTCTACGGTTCGCTCGCCGTGATGATCGGCGCGCATTTCTTCTCGGCCTTCGATCCGAATACGCGCGCCATCTTCGCGCTGCTTGCCTTCGCCGCCGGCTTCCTCGTTCGTCCCTTCGGCGCGCTGTTCTTCGGTCGCCTGGGTGACCTGATCGGCCGCAAATACACCTTCCTCGTCACCATCGTGATCATGGGCGCCTCGACCTTCCTGGTCGGCCTGCTGCCCGGCTACAACACCATCGGCTGGATCGCGCCGGTCATCCTGATCGCGCTGCGCATGCTGCAGGGCCTCGCCCTCGGCGGCGAGTATGGCGGCGCGGCGGTCTATGTCGCCGAGCATGCTCCGGTTGGTCGTCGTGGCTTCTACACTTCCTGGATCCAGACCACGGCGACGCTCGGCCTGCTGCTTTCGCTGATCGTCATTCTCAGCATCCGCACCACCATGGGCGAGGCCGAGTTCACCGCCTGGGGCTGGCGCATTCCGTTCCTGGTCTCGATCTTCCTGCTGGCGATCTCGGTCTGGATCCGTCTGCAGATGCAGGAATCCCCCGCCTTCAAGAAGATGAAGGAAGAAGGCACCGGCTCGAAGGCGCCGCTCTCCGAGGCCTTCGGCCAGTGGAAGAACGCCAGGATCGCCCTGCTCGCGCTGTTCGGCCTCACCGCCGGCCAGGCCGTCGTCTGGTATACCGGCCAGTTCTACGCCCTGTTCTTCATCCAGAGCATCCTGAAGGTCGATCTCTACTCGGCCAACGTGCTGATCGCCTGGTCGCTCATCCTCGGCACCGGCGGGTTCATCGTGTTCGGCGCGCTCTCCGACAAGATCGGCCGCAAGCCGATCATCCTGGCGGGCTGCCTGATCGCGGCGCTGACCTATTTCCCGCTGTTCGGCGCCCTCACCAAGGCCGCCAATCCGGGCCTCGCCGCGGCGCATGAGAACGTCAAGGTCCAGGTCGTCGCCGATCCCGCCACCTGCGGCTCGGTCTTCGATCCGGTCGGCGTGCGTACCTTCACCCAGCCTTGCGACGTCGCTCGCCGCACTCTCGCGACGCAAGCGATCGTCTACACCCAGGTCGCCGCGCCCGCTGGCACCCCGGCCAAGGTGACGGTCAACGGCAAGGACGTCGCGATCGATGCCAACTTCGCCAAGAACATCGCGACCGAGGCCGTCGCCGCCGGCTATCCGGCCGCCGGCGATGCCCGCATCGTCAAGACCGGCTTCCTGAGCGCGCTGTTCAACGGCCAGTCGCTGACCATCATCGCGATCCTGACCATCCTCGTCATCTATGTGACGATGGTCTACGGCCCGATCGCCGCCGCCCTGGTCGAGCTCTTCCCGACCCGCATCCGCTATACCGGCATGTCGCTGCCCTACCATATCGGCAATGGCTGGTTCGGCGGCCTGCTCCCGGCGACCTCGTTCGCCATGGTGGCCGGCACCGGCGACATCTACTACGGCCTCTGGTACCCGATCGTGATCGCGATGATGACCTTCGTCGTCGGCATGCTCTTCGTGCCCGAGACCAAGGATCGCGACATCATGACCTACGACCACTGATCACCTTGCGATCGGCCGGCCCCGCCGGCTGCCGAGCCCCGCCCTCGTGGCGGGGCTTTTTTGTTGGCGGCAAGCCTCGGCGACCGCAGATCGGGGAACGTGCTCGTCAAGAGGCGCACGAACCTTCGCCGGCGGCGGAGCATGAGGCGGGATCGAGGCTGACGCGTGGCCCAGTCCGCATTGCTCGTTTGCGCTGGGATCAGCGCTTCCGAATAGGATATCCGCCATTCCCGGAGCGCGCGCCCAGCAGCCCATAGAACCAGAACGCCTCATGGCTGCGCACCAGAGCATTGAGTTTCGCCGGAGAGAGCCCGGTCACCCTTCGGATCTTCCTGCCCAGATGCGATTGATCCGAAAAGCCCGTCTCCGCCGCGATCGCGGCCAGATCGAACCCGCCTGCGGCCGAGATTTCGGCTCCGTGGCACATCGCTTCCTCTACCCGCGCATAGAGTTGCAGATCGCGATAGCTCTGGCCGGTCCAGTCTTTGACGCGTCGCTGTAGCTGGCGCA
Source organism: Pseudomonadota bacterium (assembly GCA_023424095.1). Taxonomy (GTDB): domain Bacteria; phylum Pseudomonadota; class Alphaproteobacteria; order Sphingomonadales; family Sphingomonadaceae; genus Allosphingosinicella. The sequence goes on from JAFAEG010000106.1 coordinate 6,557, forward strand.
GCCCACCACCTGCGGCTGCAAATGCAGCCCGGCTGGCGAGCGAAGCCAGCCAGCCCCTGAGATCGCCCGCGCTGTCGATCGCGGGCCGGTTCCGCCAGTGAGGCCTGAGCATGTCCTGCAACCGCAGGTACGGCTCGTCCCCCTCGAGCGTTTCGGCATGCAGGAGCGGCTCCAGACCGCCGCGCGAGAGAACGGATCCAAGCGGCAGGATCGCATCGAGATATTTCTGGATGTCGATCCCGAGCAGTCTGGACAAGGCTTCGGGATAGAAGCTCACCGTCAGCGCATACACCGGGCCGGGTGACCAGCTGGCGGACGGCCTGCGCCTCGGCCCCGCAAACACCACCCCGCGCATGGGCTGCGAGAGCCGGACAGCGCCAGGATCACGCGCATCCTCGACCATGTGCAGATCGCCTTCGAATATCCACGAAAGGGTCGGGAAAGGCGTGGCCGGAAAATAGTTGAACCGCTCGGCATCGGCGAGTTCAGCCCCACGCGTATCCCGTTCCACTGCCAGATGAATGCAGGAGAACATGGATGAATGCGGGAGATGCAGGCGGGCGCGGGGCATGTCCCCCATAGGTCATGTCTCCCAAGGACATTGTCGCTTTCGTTCTATACGCCCCGCCGCCGGAGAAGAATGCTCGGCGCTCATGTCCGCCGCTGCGAGAACGGGGTCAACGACCTGATGCTGCCTGGTCTTCTTCAACACCACCACCTGCCACGGCCATGCGAGCTGCCGACCTTCGCAGAGGCCGCGCCATGAGGGGCAAGCAGGACCTGTTTCGACGCTTTCCGCTGGATGGCAGCGTCACGATCGCGGGGGAGGAATTGACCACTCCCTATCACGTCAACAACGGGACCATGCTGTGTCTGGGCGGCACCGTCGATCGGAGCGTCGCCGCCGATTTGCTGGCGCGGGAGGAACTGACGCCGCTATCGGATACGCAGGGACGGGCGCTCGCCGCCATCTGGGTATGCGACTTCGCCGACGCCAATCTGGGCGCCCATCACGAACTGCAGATATCCCTGTTCGCGACGCCCCGCAGCTCGCCACCGCTACCGTCCGATCCCTTCGCCTTCTTTCGTGCGCTGGCGACGCGGTCTGACCTTCTGATGGTCTGCCATGGACTCTGGAACAACACTGAACGGGTTGTCCGCTACAACGCCGAACATCTGCTTCTCAACGCCAGGCTGACTCAGAGCGAAGTCAGGTTCGAGCGCAGCCGATGGGCTTTCGAATTTCGGGATGTTCAGGGAGCCCTGATCGCCGAGGGCGCGGTCCGCGCCTCCCATGCTCAACCGCCAGGCCCGTCATGGCAGATCGCCCGCCAGATGGGCCTGCGGGCGATGCTGCGCCTGATCCGATCCCCCATCGCGAACATCGCTGTCGTCAATACGAGGCGACTGGAGGATGACTGCAACCATATGTGCCAGACCTATACGGCCTGCGCGCGGCCCTTCATCAGACCGGCCGGGCCCGAAGACAGGATATCCATAGAACATCCCATTTATCGCCGCCTGGATTTCAGCATCGGCTTCGTTCAACAACTCAACGACGTCGGCTTTATTTTCCTGCGCCCGAGCCGCCTCGCCCCCCAGGAACAACGAAAATCATGATGCAGCGCAATTGTGGGCCATGACAGTCGGAGCATTTTGATCGGATGAGCACCAAGCTGCATCAAGAAGTGCAGCAAAACAGAGAATTGGAGCATGCGCCCGGCTCAAAACAGCGGAAAAATGCTCTGGCGATCTCCAGCGACAACCTGGAGACAATGCGGCAGGGCGGATGCGGGCACGAAGGAGCGGGTGATGGCCGGCTCCACCGAACCGCGCGGCTCCGCCAGTCGCAGCCGCAAGACCAGCCTTGAGCGCCGACGACTCTTGCATGGGCCGCACGGCACGCTTGCTCTGGCGGCGCCGGGCTGATACCGCAGCGCCGGAGCCGGCGTAGCACAGCGGTAGTGCAGCGGTTTTGTAAACCGAAGGTCGGGAGTTCGATCCTCTCCGCCGGCACCACGACCTAAGTTGTTTATTATCAACAGCTTAGGGATGATCGAAGGCCTTTTCAGGTAGATTGAGGCGTTCGAGATCGCCTCTCTTGACCTGAACAAGCCGGGAACAAACCATCTCTGCCCGGCCCTGCCCGTGCCGCGCCTGTACAAATTCTGTACAAAAAGCCCCGGCTTTGTTCCCCCTATCCGCGCCAGTGGCGCGTCCGGGTCCGCCTGGTCCAGTCGGCCTTGATCTCGGCGACTCGATAGTCGCGGTCGGCTTCGAGCAACCGAAAGGACGTCCGGGCTCCCGGGCTTGCTCCTATCGCGGCCAGCGGCTGCAGGCCGGCCAAGATCGCGCGCAGCACGTCGGCATGGCAGTCGACGGTCAGCGGGCACCAGCAGGCGACATCGACAGCAGCCCCGTCCGACGTCAGCCAGGCGCGAATCTCCTTGAGCGTTGGCGGAGCTGGCGACCCGACCTCTTGCAGTTCGTCCGCCGCCTCGGCCGCGATCGCCTCGGGCAGGCTCCCCATCTCGCCGGCGAGCCAGAGCGCGAAGAGGCGCGTCGCGGCCCATTGCCGGCCGCGCCAGGTGTCGGCATTGTTGGCCCGCGCTAGTGCGACCGCGGCCGGGCCGCCGACCCGGAATGGATTCGCACCTCTCGTCGGGCGGCCGACATAGACCGCCCCGGCGGGCCATAGCGCGCCCGCCTTGCGACTGCGCTGCACGCGTCGCCCGCCCATGGCCCTAACTCCTCCCGTCGGTGATGATGAGCTCGCGCGCCGGCTTCAGGTTCCTGCTGCCGGCGACGAAGTAGTTAAGGTCGACCGGCTCGATCCTCGCCCAGCCGAAAATCTCGCGGATCTGCGGCACATCGTTGATCGACAGGATGAAGCGCCCTTGTAGCCCCCGGAGCGCGTTCGCGACCGATGCAAACTCGTCACGCGCGAAAAGGTCCTTGCCGTAGTAACCTTCCGTGCCCCAGTAGGGCGGGTCCAGATAGAACAGCGTGCCGGGGCGGTCCCAGCGGCGGATAAACTCCGCCCAAGGCAAGCAATCGATCCATACACCGGCGAGGCGCTCGTGCGCAGCTTCGAGGAGCGGCACGAGTCGTGTGATATCGAATCTGGCACCCGCGCTGGTCGCCATTCCGAACGTCCGGCTGCTGACTTTGCCACCGAAAGACAGCCGCTGCAGATAGAGAAAGCGCGCCGCGCGTTCGAGGTCTGTAAGGGTCTCGGGGTCCTGCGCGTTAAGACGCTCGAACTCGGCCCGGCTGGCGACCTGCCATTTCAGCATGTCTAGGAAGGCCTGGTGGTGGCGTTGCAGAATCCGGAAGAAGATCGCGACATCGCGCGAATAGTCGTTGATCGCCTCGGCCTTCGGCCTGGCCGGCCGGCGCAGGAAGACCCCGCCCATGCCGACGAAGGGCTCGGCATAGAGCGTGTGCTCGATGAGGCCGATCCGTTCGATGATTGTTCTCGCAAGCTGACGCTTGCCTCCGACATAGCCGGCCACGGGGCTGACCGGTCTCACAGCTTCCATCTTGTTTTTACCTCGGGAATCGCCGCCTCTTAGATGCGGCTTCGGCCGCCGCGGCGGCCGATATGAAGGCATTCTATCGAGGCGGGTTGCCTGCAAGCTTTGCCCGCCGGACCAGAC
>JAFAEG010000144.1 GCA_023424095.1 Pseudomonadota bacterium
CAATAAGGGCAGAACATCTTAGTGTAGATCTCGATACGCGGCATTCGTTCGTCCCTTTCTGCCGGCTACGCGTCGCGGCGCGTCTCCTATCTGTCAATCCTCGCCGCGGATCACCCGCGCCCAGCACAGCACGCCGATTTCCGCCGCGCCCGCCCGCTTCAGTACGCGGGCGCAGGCGCCGACCGTCGCGCCGCTGGTGAAAACGTCGTCGATCAGCAGGATGTTGCGTCCCGCAATCTCTCCGGCGTGGCGCGGGTTCACGCCGAACGCGCCGCGCACCACGCGCCGCCGTTCGGCCGGCCCCATATGCTTGAGCGGTGGCGTCGCCTTGGTCCGCCGCAACAGGTCGCGGGCGAAGCCCAGCCCCCGCCGCCGCGCGAGCGCACCCGCGATCAACGCCGACTGATTGTAACCCCGCCGCCAGATCCGCCAGCGATGCAGCGGCACCGGCACCAGCAGGGGCGCGTCGAAGGCGGCGAGATGCCGTTCCATCAACCCTGCCATCGTTTCGGCCACGCCCGGGCGGCGGCCATATTTCAGCTTCAGCGCGACGTCGCGGGCCAGTTCGCCATAGGCGACGGCGGCACGCAGCCGGTCGAACGGCGGCGGCTCCGCCATGCAGCCCGCGCAGGTCAGCTCCCCGCCCTCGTCATGATCGAACGGCAAGGCACAGCGCGCGCAGCAGGGCGGGCCGAGCAGGTCCAGCCGCGCCCAGCAATCCGGACAGAAGGCGCCCTGCCGCTCGGTAATGCAGCCGCAGCCCGCGCAGCGTGGCGGCAGCGCGAAGTCCACGACCTGGCGAAGCGCAGCGCGGGCGATCTGGGCAGCGGCCGGCATTGCCTGTCTTGTGTGCCCGCTGGCGGCGCCGGGCAAGGGCCGCGCGGTTGACAGGCCAGCATATCCCGCCCATGTCGCCGCTCCGCACTCTGAGGCCCGATGGCGGAGTGGTGACGCAGAGGACTGCAAATCCTTGCACCCGGGTTCGATTCCCGGTCGGGCCTCCACAGTGCGGTGCGCGCCTTAGCCGCGCCCTCTCATCCCGTGGATAAGCGTGCGATCGGCCCTATTGGGGCTCGAACGCATCGTAGATCGCCCGCGCCGCGGTGGCGATGACGGCGGGCCGATTCTCGCCGTAGCGCGCGAAGAAGGCGACCGCGATGCGGCGCCCCGTCGGCGTGACGAGATAGCCGACATCCCCGGTATAGCCGGAGAGCGTGCCGGTCTTGTGCTCCACCGTCGCACCCGGCGGCAGGATCCCCCGTATCCGGTTCGAGCCGGTGACGCAGCGCCGCATCATGTCGAGCAGGCGGGCGCGGCTGTCCGCGCTCAACGCCGGGCCGGAATTGATCACGCGCAAGAGGTTCAACATCGCGATCGGGGTGCTCGAATCGCGCACATCGCGCAGATCGCGCACATCGCTCAGTAATTGGGCGATGGTGCGATCGACGCGAATGCCCGTGAGGTCATGGGCGCGCAGCCAGCGGTCCACCGCGCCCGGGCCGCCGAGCTCGTTCATCAACAGATCGGTCGCGCGATTGTCGCTGCGCGTGATCATCACATCCATCAGCCGTTCGGCGGTGCTGCCGGCGATGACGTCATTCAGGCTGCGCCGCCCGGCGTCCACCTCGGCGAGATAGGCGGCGGCGACCGCGATCTTCATCGTGCTGGCCATCGGGAAGGCGACGTCGCCATTGATGCTGACGCTCTGGCCCGTGCTCAGATCCACCGCCGCAATGCCATATTCGCCGGGATTTTCCGTCGCCGTCGTCGCGAGCCTTTGTTCCAGCCGCTCGAGCCGGGGCGCCACCTGCGCCGCAGCGGGTTGCGCGGCGGCGGCGAAAAGCCATGCGAGCAAGAGACCGAAGCGCATAGGAAACTCCCGCAAATCGATGGCCGGCAGATGCGGCGCGAACGGCCCTCAAGATAACCGCGCGCGATTCCGGACGTAACCACCGCCAGGCGCCCTGCGCGGGCATTGGTCGGAAGAATGGCTCACCATGCCGCGCTCGGGCCGCGCCGGAGGAGAAAAGCTGGGAGCGACGGGCCCCGGACGCTTTTCACCGAAAGCTCACGAAACGGTCATGGCTTACATACCATTTTGACCTATCCGCGTTACCGTGTTAACTCTCTAACACAGGCGGGCATGGGGCCTTCACATATCGTCCAGGCGCCGAGCGGCGCCGCTTCATTAGGGGAGGCGTAAGTTGCGCCCGATTTTCTTGCTGTCTGCCGCGATGTTGCTGCCGGCCTCCGTCGCACAGGCGCAGACGCCGCCCGCAACGCCGGCCCCCACGCCTGCACCAACGCCCGCCCCGCAAACACCGGCCGCCGAGACCGGCGAGGCCGCAGCGCCGCCGGCGGAGGAAGAGAATGTCATGGTCGTGCGCGCCGCGCCGTCCGACCAGCGCACCGCGATCGACCGCGAAACCTATATCGTCCGCGACACGGCGGAGGCCCGCTCGTCCAACGCGCTCGAGATCCTCGGCCGCATCCCCGCAATCACCGTGCAGCCGGACAATAGCGTCCGCCTGCTCGGCACCACCGGCGTCACCGTGCTGGTCGATGGGCGCCCCTCGCCCAACCCGAACGTGCTGCGCGACCTGCAGGGTTCGGAAATCGCCCGGATCGAGGTCGTCTCGAACCCCAGCGCGCAATTCTCCGCCTCCGGCACCGGCGGCGTCATCAACATCATCACCCGGCGGACCGCGCCCGGCGGCCTGCGCGGCTCGGTCACCGCCAGCATCGGCAGCTATGAGAGTTTCGAGCTTCGCGCGGCGCCCAGCTGGACGGGCGGCCGTTGGACGATCAACGCCAATATGGGGATCACCAGCAACGGCTCGGAAACCCAATCCATCCGCGCGCGGATCAGCCTCGATCCCGCCAGCCCCGTTCCCGACATCACCGACACTCAGGACACGGAAGCCAGGTTCGAATTCGCCAATGCCGGCGGCCAGATCAGCTATCGCCTGACCGACAAGAAGACGCTGACCTTCCAGGGTGGCCTGATCACCGGCGAGGGCAACAATGTCAGCGATTCGTTGATCACCATCGCCGGCGCCCCGGGCGCGCCGATCAGCCAGCAGATCAGCAACGTCTTCAATTACCAGGCCTATAGCGCTGCCCTGGAATATCGCGCCGAGGGCAGCCGCCAGGGCGAATTGCTCACCACCTCGTTCCAGCAATACCGGTTCGACCCGACCAGCGCGGTGGTGACGGATTTCGACACCGGCACCTTCCTGTTCAACGCCGACGGTTTCTCCCGCGGCCGGATCTTCAAGCTCGACTATGTCCGCCCGTTCAGCGGGAACCGGCGGCTGCTGGTCGGCGGGTCGGCCAACAACACCTATGATTTCAACCGCGTCGAGATTGGCGGCGACCTGCCGCTCGGCGCCAACCCCTTCCCGCCCGTCTCAACCATCGACGGCGAGTTCACCGAGGGCGCGGTCTATGGCAGCTACCAATTCCCGCTGCTGGGCGGGACCCTGCTGGCCGGCATGCGGGTCGAAGGCCGCAATTACGAATTCGCCGACTCGACGCTCGGCGACGGTCCGAACGACGTCCATTTCTTCCCCAGCCTGCATTTCGAACGCGGCCTGGGCGGCGGCTTCAACGGCAATGTCAGCTATTCGCGCCGGATCAGCTGGCCCGCCGTGCAGCAGCTGGCACCGGTGCTGCGCTTCGGCGATTCCACCACGGCCTTCGCCGGCAATCCGAACCTGCGCCCGGAGCTGACCGACAGCCTCGAGGCGCGGGTCCGTGGCCAGGTCGCCGGCCAGACCATCTCCTTCACCACCTTCGCCCGCCTCACCGACGATCTGTTCTCCACCCTCGCCACTTTGACCGACGAAGGCGTGCTCATCTCGAGCCCGGTCAATGTCGGCAGCCGCACCGATCTGGGCGCGAGCATCGCGGTGCAGGGCTCCTTCATCCAGGGCCTCAGCTACACACTGAACGCCAACCTCATCGCGCGCGAGGTCGAGCGCGAGACTTTGGGTCTGGTGCAGGTCGCTCGCAGCACCAATTACAGTGCCACCGTCCAGCTCGACTATCGCGACGGGCAGGACGGCCGCCGCGGCGCCGACCGGGTCACCCTGACCGCCAATTTCTCCGGCCCCTATGATGATGGCCTGATCGAGCGCTCCGCCTTCGTCCGCGCGAGCGCCTCCTGGTCGCACGCGATCACCGACCGGATCTCCTCGATCGTCTCCGTCGACGACATTTTCGGCACCGAGTTCCGCTCGACCACTTTCTCCGACACGGCGCTGACGCGGACCACCAATTTCTCCGACGGCCCGCGCTTCAAGCTGGCTTTGACCTACAGCCTGGGTCGCCCCGGCCAGCCGCAGCAGCCGCAGCCGCAGGGACCGGCCATGCCGGGCATTCCCATCCCGGGCGCGCAATGAGCGCGGCTCCTCTGGCGCGGGCCAGGGGAGCAGGCCGCTTCCAATCTTGACTCTGCGGGCGCTTTGCTTTCTAGGGGCGGCGCACGCGGGGCCTTGATCGGCTCCGTTTTGCATTTGGGGTTTGGGCCGTCCCCCGTTCGATGGCCTGGCCGGATTTACCTGAAACGGAATCCGGACGAACGAAGGAATGAGACCATGCGCCATCGCGTCGCCGGCCGTAAGCTGCAGCGTACCTCCACCCACCGCACCGCCATGTTCCGCAACATGGCCGCGGCCCTGATCAAGCACGAGCAGATCACCACCACGACCGCCAAGGCCAAGGAGCTTCGGCCCTATGTCGAGAAGCTGATCACGCTCGCCAAGAAGGGCGGCCTTTCCAATCGCCGCCTCGCCCACGCCCGTCTGCTGGACGACGCGCAGCTGACCAAGCTGTTTGACGTGCTGGCCGAGCGTTATGCCAGCCGTAATGGCGGCTACACCCGCATCATCAAGGCCGGCATCCGCGCTTCGGACGCCGCCCCGATCGCCATCATCGAGTTCGTCGACCGCGACGAGAGCGCCAAGGGCCAGGACAGCGGCCCGGTGATGGGCGACGACGAGGACATGGACGAAGCCGCCTGAGGCTTCTTCCCTGACCGGACAAATAAGGGGTCGCTTCGGCGGCCCCTTTTTTGTGCTCGGGACCGCTGGGCGGCCCCTCATTTTTGCGTCAGGCGTCCGGCTCGCGGACCAGGATGTCGCCAGGCTGGCAATCGAGATAGGCACAGATCGCATCGAGCGTCTCGAAGCGGATGCCCTTCACCCGCCCCGATTTCAGCAGCGACAGGTTCGTCTCGGTGATGCCGACATGGGCAGCGAGGTCCTTCGACTTCGCCTTCCTGAGCGCCAGCATCACATCGAGGCGGACGACGATCGCCATCAGACGATCTGCTCATTGTCTTCGGCGACGCGCTGCGCTTCCTCGAGCAGGCGGGCGACGAAGAACAAGAGGCCGGTGACGAACAGCATCAGCACCTCGCCGCTGTCGATCGCGAAGACGAAGACGCCGCTGGCCGCGAGGTGGAGGAAGGGCGGCAACAGAATCCCGCTCAGCACCGCCAAGAACAGGTAGAACGCGAAGGCGCGGAAGCGGCCGGCGGCGGTGAAGGTGCCGCCCTGCTCGACGATCCGCAACATCGCCGCAAGCTGCAGCAATGCGGTGGCGAGCAAGCCGGCGCAGAGCAACAGGATGATCGCCGCGCCGATGCCGGAGAGGCCGCCAGCATCGACCACCACCGTCACCATGCCGGTGATCGGTCCCACCAGCAGCATCCAGATGCCGACCAGTGCCGCCAGCCCGATCAGGCCAACGCCGCCCAGCGTGACCCAGCGCAGACGGCGTGCAGCGCGAGAGATTGATGCGTTTCCGTTCATCGTATCATTTGCATCTTTTGTCGTTTTGCGATAATTTCTTTGCGAGATACGATGGTAAGCACAAGCCGAGGCCAAGGCAAGCGGCCCGCACACAGGAGATACGCAATGAACAACCGGCTCTATCTGGCCACCGCCCTGCTGGCCCTGGCGGCCCCGGCCAACGCACTCATCCTGCAGCAGTCCGCACCCGGCAATTCGACGACCGCGCCGGCCGCGGAGGCATCCGCGGAGGCGCAGGCCATCCCCGCGTGGCTGTCCGCCGCCGACCGCGGCGACATGGCGCCTTTGCACGAGGCGCTGCGCACCAGCCGGAATGCCGACGAGCGAGTCCTGCTCGACGCCCGCCTGGCGGCGAGCCGGGGTCTGGCCGTGCACCGCCGCCCCGAGCTGGCACGGCTGGCCGACGGGACAAACCCGGTCCATGCCCGGACCGCGCTGAACATCATCTCCTCGGGCGCCTTCGGGCAGGATGATTATGCCGCCGCCGCGACCGCCGCCGCGCGCCTAGCCGACCTGCTGCGCGCCGCCGGCGACACGCACGGCGCCGACGCCACCGGCCGCACGCGGGACCTTGCCAACCTGCTGGCGAGCGCCCCGGCGCAGCGCATCGACGGCGCCATCGCTTTGGCCTCCACCCCCCTCGTCCGGGATCAGGTCGGCCTGCCTCGAATCCGCATCGGCGTGAACGACGGAGAGGATCTGGCGGTGGTCGACACCGGCGCCGGCCTCACCGTGCTGTCGGCCGAGACCGCGCAGCGGCTGGGCGTGACCCTGCTGGAGGGCGACACGCGGGTCGGCAATGGCGTTGCCTCCACGGTCGCGGTCCGCGCCGGCATCGCCGACCGGATGACCATCGCCGGCACCACAATCCGCAACGTGCCGGTCCTGATCATCGACGATTCCCAGCTCACCTTTCCGCAGGCCAACAATTACCGGATCACCTCGATCATCGGCCTGCCGGTGATGCGCGCGCTGCGCCGGGTGAAGCTCGATGCGACCGCCTTCACCGTCGAGGCGCCCCAGCCGTTCGACGCCGCCCGCCAGAATCTGTTCGCCGACAGCAACGATCTGCACGTGCCCGTGACCGTCGGCGGCCGCGAGACCTTCCTGTTCATCGACACCGGCGCCAACCAGGTGATCCTGACCGAGCGCTTTGCTTCGGCCCATCCCGAGCTGATCGCGACTTTGACCACCAGCGACCTGCGCACCGCCAGCGCCGGGGGCACGCGCACCCAGCGCAGCGCGGCCTGGACCAACCAGGAAATGCGGATCGGCGACCGCGCCGTGATCGTCCCGACGATCAGCATCGCGCTTGAGGCCGACGATCTGTCGCGCGAACATGCGGGCGTCCTTGGCTCGAGCGCGCTCAGGCTGTTCAGCAGCCACACGTTCGACTTCCAGGCGATGCGCCTCGAATTGGGGGAACCGGTCGCGGTGGCCGCACCGGCGAGCTGAGGCCTCACTTGGCTTGGACGGGCGGGACGTTTAGTCCGCTCCCGTCCATGCCACCCACGAAAGTGACCCGATGCGCCGCGCCCTTCTGCTCGCCACCGTCTTTTCCGTTGCCGCAATTCCCGCGCTGTCCGCGATGGCACAGCCCCGCGCCGAAGCGAGCGCCCCTGCCCTCGCTTACCCGCAGACGGCCCGCGGCGATGTCGTCGAGGAGCAGTTCGGCGTGCAGGTCGCCGATCCCTATCGCTGGCTTGAGGATGACGTCCGCAACAGCGAGGCGGTGCGCAATTGGGTCATGGCGCAAAATCAGGTGAGCAGCGCCTTCCTGGAGCGCCTGCCCCACCGCGCCGCCTTCCGCGCGCGAATGAGCCAGCTGTACGATTATGAGCGCTTCAGCGTGCCGCAGAAGGCCGGCAGCCATTATTTCTACACGCGCAATGACGGGCTGCAGAACCAGTCGGTTCTCTATGTCCGCGACGGGTTGAACGGCGCGCCCCGGCTGCTGATCGACCCAAATAGCTGGGCGCAGGACGGCGCCACCGCGCTCGGCCAATGGGAGCCTTCGAAGGATGGCCGCTACGTCGCTTACGGCATTCAGGAGGGCGGGACCGACTGGCGCGTGCTGAAGGTGATCGACACCGCCACCGGCCGGGTGCTGGACGACGAAGTGCGCTGGGCCAAGTTCACCGGCATCGAATGGGCCAAGGACGGCTCCGGCTTCTATTATTCCCGCTTCCCCGAGCCGGCCGGCGACCAGCAATTCCAGTCATTGAACGAAAATCACGCAATCTACTTCCACCGGATCGGCACGCCGCAAAGCGCGGACCGGATGATCTTCGCCCAGCCCGAACGGCCGCGGCTGAGCAACAATGCGGAGGTCACGGACGACGGCAATATGCTGATCGTCTATTCCAACGAGGGCACGGACGACGCGGTCGAGGTGACCCTGGTCGACCTCACCAGCCCGGGGGCCGCGCCGCGCCGGATCATGCCGCGCGCGGACGCAAGCTGGTCCTATCTCGGCAATCGCGGGTCGACCTTCTACTGGCAGACCAACAAGGACGCGCCGCGCCAGCGGATCGTCTCAATGGACGTGGCCCGGCCGGAGGCGCTGACCCAGATCGTGGCTGAGGATGCGGCCACCCTGCAGGGCGCGTCGATCGTCGGCGAGCGGCTGATCCTGCGCTATCTGGCCGACGCGAAGAGCGACATCCGCACCTTCGATCTGCGCGGCCAGCGCACCGGCAGCATTCAGCTGCCCGGGATCGGCAGCGCCGGCGGCTTTTCCGGCGACATGGACAGCACCGAGACCTTCTACAGCTTCGCCAGCTTCAACTCGCCGGGTGCGATCTACCGCTATGACGCGCGGACGGGCGAGAGCAGCGTGTTCGCGCAGCCCGAATTGGCCTTCGATCCGGCGCAATATGAAGTCCGGCAAGTTTTCTTCAATTCGAAGGACGGCACCCGCGTCCCGATGTTCCTGGTCCACCGCAAGGACCTGAACATGGCCAATCCGCAGCCGACCCTCCTCTACGGCTATGGCGGCTTCAACGCGAACGAGCTGCCCCGCTATCAGCCCAAGTGGATGACCTGGGTCGATTCAGGGGGCGTGCTGGCGGTCGCGAACCTGCGTGGCGGCGGCGAATATGGGAAGGCGTGGCACGATGCCGGCCGCCTCGCCAACAAGCAGAATACGTTCGACGATTTCATCGCGGCGGGCGAATATCTGATCGCGGAACGGATCACCACCAACCGCCAGCTTGCGGTCGAGGGCCGCTCCAACGGCGGGCTGCTGGTGGGCGCGGTTGTGAACCAGCGGCCGGACCTGTTCGCGGCGGCGCTGCCGACCGTCGGCGTGATGGACATGCTGCGCTTCAACCGCTTCACCGCCGGCCGCTATTGGGTCGACGATTACGGCCATCCGGACCGCGAGCCGGATTTCCGCACGCTCTGGTCCTATTCGCCCTATCACAACATCCGCACCAACGTCCGCTATCCGGCGACCCTCGTCACCACCGCCGACACCGACGACCGCGTCGTGCCCGGCCACAGCTTCAAATATATCGCCGCGCTCCAGCATGCCGATCCGAACGGCCAGCCGCATCTGATCCGCATCGAGACCCGCGCCGGCCACGGCTCGGGGAAGCCGACCGACAAGCAGATCGAGGAGTATAGCGACATGTACGCCTTCATCGCGCACTTCACCGGCATGGCGGTGCCGGCGACGCGCGCCCCAGTTCAAGCCGCGCCGCCGGCGGGGGAGCGGGGCTATTTGTCCCAGTCGAGGGCGATGCGGAAACCGGCGAGAGCGGTGTAATCGACCGCGTCGTCGGTGCCGAGGAAGGTCGTGCCGCCGTTCTGAACGAACGTGCCGCTGAACGGATTGTTGATCTGGGCGCGGTCGGAATCATAGCCGACCCGCCCCTGGGCGAAGAATTCGATCGAGTTGGTGAGGCGGACGCTGAATTCCGCGATGGCGTCGCCATGATAGCTGATGCCTGACTCGTCATCCTCGAGCGCGATCGAGAAGTTGAGGTCCTGCGGCCCGCCGACGAGCTGGGTGTTCGTCTGCACCGAGTCCAGATTGTAGTCGTAATATTTGACCCCGCCCTGGACAGCGAGGGTGAAGCGCGCGTCGGGGCCGAGCGGAACCGCGACCTCGAGGCCGACCGCGAGGCCAAGTTCCAATTCGGTCACTTCCTGTTCGAGCACCTGCCTGATCACCGGCGGCGTGCCGGCCGGGACGCCGGGAATATCGACCACCGCATCATGGTCGCGTTCACGATAGTCGGCCGAGAGCTCGACATAGCCGGCCGAGACCTGGATCGGGCCGAACGGATAACGCTCCTCCCGCGCCGGCGCGCGCTCCTCGCCGAGGAAAGAGTGCCGATAGCTGCCGCCAAACTCCTCCACTGCCACGTCGGTGGTGACGTTCAGGCCGCGATTCGCCGCACCGCCGGTGCTGCCGCTGGGGGCATTGTCGGTGTTCACCGTTCCCTGTTGGCCGCCCGTGGTGGAGACCGGAAGATCGGTTCGGTTGGCGGCATCGCCCTGCGCATAGCGAAGCTCGAAACTGCCGATCCCGCGCCAATTGATGCTGCCTTCGAAGACCAGCATCGGCACGCGCAATTCGCTATAAGCGGCGGGCACATCCGGCTCCCCCGGGGCGGTGCGCATGAAGCCGTAATTGGCACGTGGCGCGCCGCTTTCGCCGATCCCGCCCGAAAAGAAGAGAGAGGCCAGCACGCCGCCGGAAATGGTGCTTTCCAGGTCCGCGGGCTGCGGACAATTGGCCGGAGCGGCGCGCGCCTCGACGTTGCGCAGCATGATCCGCATGGCGGCATCCTCGCCCGCGGCGAGATAGTCGCGCAACGCCCGGACCAGATCGCGGCGCGCGGCCTCCCAGACACGACGGTCGCAACGCGAAGCGGCGACGTCCAGCGCCTGTTCCGCGGCAAGGATGGCGCTGCGGTCGCGCGGCTGCTGATCGGGTGCGAGCGTCCGGCCCAACGGCCCGGCCGCGGGCAGATCGGCCATCGTCGCATCATCTGGTGGCGCGGCGCCGCAAACCGCACCGCGCTCGGCCGCAATCAGGGCGCGCGCCGCCGTCACCCGGTCATAATAGCCCGGCGCGTTAAATTGCAGCTCGATAAGGTCCCAGCGGCGCGGCTCCCACAAGCGGTTCAGGTAGCTCTCGGCGTCGTTCAGCGCGGCTTGGTGAGCGATGCAATTGCCGGCATTCCGAGCGGCGATGGCCTCGCGCATCTTGCCGTCAAAGACGTCCATCCGGGCATCCATGCCGGCGAATTGCACCGGCACCTGATTTTCGGGGCGGACGGTCTGGGCGGCAGCCGGGGCCGGGGCCGCGCCCGCGAGCAGCAGAGCGGCGCCTCCGAGGCTGACCAGAAACGACGTGGTGCGATGGCCGGGGATCATGCTGCGCCCTCCCGCTGTTACTGGCTCGCGGACTAGGCAGAGGGCGGCGCGCGGGTCTTTCCCCAATTGTGAAAAGTTGTGAAACGGGCTCGCTCGACTCCGTTTCGAGCGAGGCGCATATTGTCGCCGGGGGACGCATGAACGGTGACGTGACGCGTTTCGGCCAGGTCGAATATTGCGCCGCCCGCAAACGGCTGGCGGTGGCAGGCCGGGTCGTGCCGATCGACCGTTCGTCCGCTGCCATCCTCTCCTTGTTGCTGAACCAGGCCGGCCAGGAGGTCGACAAGGACCATCTGCTCGCGGCCGGCTGGCCCGGCCGGGTGGTGCATGAAAATTCGCTGGCCAAGGCGATCGGGCGGTTACGGCAGGCGCTGGGCTCGGATGGCGCCGCGCTGGAGACGGTGCATGGCTATGGCTACCGGCTGGCGGTTGAGCCGGTCACCGCCGCGGCTTCGACCACGGTGATGCGCCCCCGCCGTGCTGGTCACGTCGCCATCATTTTGCTGGCGGCCGCGGCGGCGGGAGGCACGGCGCTCTGGATCGCCACCCGGCCCGGCGAGACGCAGCCGGTGGCCGAACGCCCATTGCTGCGCGGCGAGCCAGCGGACGCCGTTGGACGGGTGCTCTGGGTGGACGACAATCCGGACAATAATGCGGAGGAGCGGCGGGCGCTCGAGGCACGCAAGATCGCGGTCTATCAGGTCACGACCAGCGAGGAGGCGCTGTCCCTGCTCGCCATGTACGAATATCGGGCGGTCATTTCCGACATGAACCGGGCGGGCAAGCCGCTGGCCGGACTGGACCTGGTGCGCGAAATGCGCCGTCGACGCGATGCGACGCCCTTCTTCCTCTACACTTTCGTGCCTTCGGCCGCGCAGCACGATCTGCTGGCTGAGGCGGGTGGCCAGGGCGCGGCTGTGACGCCCGAAGAATTATACGCTGCCGTGCTGCCATTGTTCGGTCCGCCCGGCCGCGCGGACTAAGGCGCGACGGGTGCGTCCTACGAGCGGCGAAAATCGGGTGCGGTGCCGCTCGTCTGCCAATAGCGCGTCAGGCCGATCTGTTCGGCGAGCCGGTCGAAGCGCGGGTCGCGCCAGAGGGGGGCCATGGGCGGCCAGAACAGGCTGGTGACGTCGAACCGGGTCAGGCCGTTGGAGGCCGACCGCTGGGCGATCGCCCTGGGCCCGAGGTTCAGATAATAAGCGTCGGCGAACTCGAAGGCCTGCTCGAGACGCCCGAGCGCGGCATAGAAGCGCGCGGTCGGCATCATATCCCCCGGATGATCCCTGTTGCTCTCGGCAAAGAGCCGTTCCGCGCCGGCGATGTCGGCGGCGCTGCGGGTGACCAAGGCCTGCGCGGCCGCCCGCCGCCGATCGAGCAGCCCGTAACGTTCGAGGCCAGGAGGCCGGTTGTCGGCGCCGGCCTGGCGGACCGCTTCCTCTGGCCGCCCGCCATAAGTGAGGAAGGCAAGACGCATCAGCCAAAGCCCGGCGTGCGAAGGCCAGAGCGCCATGCCTTCGGCGCTCTGCTGGTCGGCCTCTGCCACCTCACCCGCCAGCCACAATGCCGTCACCAGGCTGAGCCGTACGGCGGGATGGCGGGGCATCAACACCGCCGATTCCCGCGCCATGGCCAACGCATCGTCGCAGCGGCCACATTCGTTGAGCGAATGACTGAGCCGGCTCCTCAACAGCCGCTCGAGATACAGGCCCTTCCCCGCGGCTTCGCCCAGCAACGCCCGGATTTCCGCCTGCGAATCCGCCCAGCGCCCGAAATCCGAAGGGACGAAGGCCAGCGCCATGCGGGCTTCGAGATTGTCCGGGTCGATCCGAAGCGCGTTCTCGGCGGCCGTACGCGCGCCTTCCGCCATCTCGGCCTGCTGATCGCCGCTCTCGAGCACGAAGACCGACGAAGCATAAGCAAGCGCCAGGCCCGCCCAGGCCGCGGCGAATTCCGGGTCCGCCTTCACCGCCTCGCGAAAATGCGCCTGAACCTGGGGCAGAAGCGCGGTCGTACCCTGTTCGCGCGTCTCCACGCCGCGCCGGTACCAGTCCAGCGCCACTTCATTCGTGCTGCCGGCTTCGCCAGTTTCCCGGGACCAGAGGAACGCGCCGCCGGCGGCCAGCAGGCCCACCGCGCCCAGCCCGGCCAACGCCCCGCGACGACCGATGGCCGAGCGCTGCACTGCCGCGTCATTGGTCACGACGGGGCTGTGCGGCGTGTCGGTCGCGATCAGGCTGTAACCGATGCGCGGAAAGGTCTCGATCTCGAACAAGGGAGGGTCCGTCGATCTGGCGAGGGTGCGCAGCGCGACAATGCAGCGGTTGACGGCATCGTCGCCGACGATCCGTCCGTCCCAGCATCGTTCTATCAACTGGTCGCGCGACACGACCTCCGACCCGCCCTCGGCGAGGCTGACGAGGACCTGCATCACGCGGGGCTCCAGGTCGCGGACCGCATTGTCCGGCAACACCACCTGCCGCCGCGACGGCCGGACGCGCAGCGCGCCGATGGAAAAATCAGCGATGGTGGCGAGATCGATGCGCGAGCCGAGCGATCCATTCGTCGTCTCACGCGTCATCGGCGTTTCATCACCCAAGCATCACCTGGCCTGCCTAGATGATGCGGCCAAATCGCCGAATGTTCAATGCCACCTCAAGAGGTGGAGTGTGTCATGTCGATCGGTCCCTGCCTTCGAAGCGTGGTATCCCTGACCGCGATGGCGGCGCTGCTGTCCGCGTGCGGTGGTGGCGGCGGCGGTGGCAGCTCGGGTGGTTCCGGCGTCATCGTGCCACCGTCGACCCCGGCACCGCCGCCGCCACCTCCTCCGCCACCACCACCACCACCACCGCCGCCGCCGCCATCGACCAGCATTGCGCCGGTGCCGGGGCAGATCTTCGCCAATCCGGGGCTGACTCCGACGCTCTTCTCGGTCGCCCGCGGCTGGCAATTCGATTTTACCGGCAACTCCACGCCGCCGGCGAACTCGCAGGAGGCGGATGGCGCCAGCGCGACCTATCTGGCCGGTTCCTCGAGCTACCAGCTGACCATCCCGCTGCTCGGCACGAACACGCTGTACCAGAACCGAACGACCGTCGACCGGCCGGAACTGGGCGGGATTACCTATGGCGCCACCATCGCCGCCTCTGCGGCGGCCGCGTCACAGGACAATCTGCTGATCCTGCGCCCGGGTGCGGGAACAGCTTATACTTATGCCTCCCTTGTCGCCTGGTATGAGAGCCAGGACATCGGCGGTGGCCACAGCCGCGTCACCAACGGCGTGATGGGCGTGGGTCAGCCCACCGCCGCCGCAGGCATCCCGATCACGGGAACGCGCCGCTACACGGGCACCATCCTGGCCAATATGGAGCGCAATGTTGGCGACTATGTCATCGGCACGATCATTATCGACGCCGATTTCGCGGCGGGAACGCTGACGGGATCGCTCACCACGCAGCACATCTGCTTCATGGGTTGCGTGAGCGCCGGCTCTACCTACTCGCTGAGCCTCGCCTACGCACGCGGAGGGACGGCCTTCAGCGGCTCACTAACGACTACAGGAGCGCCGGGACCCGGCTCGCTGACCGGCCAGTTCGCCGGCCCCGGCGCTCAGGAGCTCATCGTTGCCTTTCGCTCGCCCTATCGCAACCCCGATACGGGTGCCTGGGTCGCAGCAAGCGGAATCGCGCTGGCTCGGCAGCCCTAGCGGCCGCGTTCACCCGCCGGCGGCTGCGCGCCCGGAGCGGGCTGCGCGCCGGTCGGGAAGCCGCGCTTGCGCAGCAGCGCGTCCACGTCGGGATCGCGGCCGCGGAACTGGCGGTAAGCCTCGGCGCGTTCGGTGACGTTGCCGGTCGACAGCAGGATGTCGGCGAAGCGGCGTGCCGTCGCCGGATCCCAGACATTGCCCGTCTCCTCGAACGCCGCCCAGGTGTCGGCATCCATCGTTTCCGACCAGAGGTAGGAATAATAGCCGGCCGAATAAGCGTCGGACGAGAACAGGTGATTGAACTGCGGCAGGCGGTGCCGCATCACCAATTCGCGCGGCATGCCCAGGCGGGTCAAAGTCTCGCGCTCGAACGCGTCCGGATCGGCGACGCCGTCGGGGCGGTTGTGCATTTCCATGTCGACCAGCGCCGAGGACAGATATTCCACCGTCGCGAAGCCCTGGTTGAAGGTGCTGCTCTGCTGAATGCGGTCGATCAGCGCCTGCGGCATCGGCTCGCCGGTGCGGTAATGCTTGGCAAAGCGGCTCAGGATCTCCGGCGTCAGCAGCCAATTCTCGTGCACCTGGCTGGGATATTCCACGAAGTCGCGCGGCGTGCCGCCCAGACTCGGGTAGCGCACGTCCGACAGGAAATAATGGATGGCGTGACCGAATTCGTGGAACAGGGTTTCCGCATCGTCCAGGCTCAGCAGGGCCGGCTGGCCCGCCTCCGGCTTGGCGAAATTGTTGTTGTTGGAGCCGAGCACCAGATTGTCGCCCAGCAGACCGGAGCGGCTGCGATAGGTGGTCGCCCAGGCGCCCGAACGCTTGCCGGAGCGGGCGAAATTGTCCTGATAGAAAGCACCGACCACCTGGCCGTTGCGGCTGACTTCCCAGACCTTGATGTCGGGATGCCAGGTCGGCACCGTGCCGGTGACCTCGCGGAAGGTGAGGCCGTAGAGCTGCTCGGCCATGTAGAACATGCCCTGAGTCATGTTGTTCAGCTCGAAATAAGGCTTCAGCTCGTCCTGGGAGAGGTTGAACCGCTCGTTGCGGATCTTCTCCATATAATAACGATAGTCCCACGGCTCGATCGTGATGTTGTGGCCCAGCCGGTTGGCCACCTGCTGCTGCTCGGCGACCTCCTCGTGGACGCGGGCGACGGCGGCGGGCCAGACGCGGTTCATCAGGTCCATGCCGCGCTCGGGGGTGCCGGCCATCGTGTCCTGCATCCGCCAATGGGCGTGGGTCGGATAGCCGAGCAGACGCGCACGCTCGGCGCGGACCCGGGTGATCTCGGCGATCACCTGATTGGTGTCGTTCGCGTCGCCATTGTCGCCGCGATTGATGAAGGCATTATAGACCCGCTCGCGCAGGGCGCGATTGTCGGCGAAGGTCAGGATCGGATCGACCGCCGAGCGGGTGTTGATGATCGCAAACTGGCCGGCGGGCAGGTTCTTCTCCCGCGCGGCGGCGGCGGCGGCGGCCTTCACGTCGGCCGGAACGCCGGCGAGATCGGCTTCGCTGACCGTGATGAAGGTCGATTCGTCGGCCAGCACCTTCTCGCTGAAGCTGGCGAACAGCGTCGCGAGCTGCTGGTTGTAGGCGCTCAACTGCTGCTTCTGCTCGGCATTCAGGTTCGCGCCGCGGCGGACCAGGCTCTCGTAGAGGCGGGTGACGACGCGCTGCTGCTCGGCCGACAGATTGCCGCGGGTGCGGTTGTCATAGACCGCCTTCACCCGCTGGAAGAGCTGCGGGTTCAGCGTGATCTCGTCGCTGGCGGCGGAGAGGCGCGGGCCCCATTCGCGCTGCAGCGCCTGATATTCCGGAGTCGTCATGTTGCTGGTCATCACGCCCCAGACGGCGGAGACCCGGCCCAGCAGCCGGCCCGAGCGCTCATAGGCCTCGATCGTATTTTCGAAGGTCGGCACCGAGCGCTGGTTGACGATCGCGGCGATCTCCTGACGGCGCTGGGCGATGGCGGCGGTAAAGGCTTCCGGGAACATCGCCGGCCGGACGCTGTCGAACGGCGGCACGCCCGCATAGGGCCCGGTCCAGTCGGCCAGCAGCGGATTCGTCGCAGCCAGAGTCGCGGTGGCGGGCTGGGTCGCCCCCGGGGTGACGGCAAGGCCACCAGCAAGGGCGGCAGCAGCGGCGCTGATCATCAGAAAGGCCTTCAATTTCAGTCTCCAAACGGGAATGTTGGCGCTTCCACTAGCGTTTGCGTGTGAGCCGCGCCTGAATGGGCGAACTAGGCTGATAATACAGCCAAAGCGCGCGCGCAAAGGCCGCAGAGCATCCGGCGCTTTACTCCGGCGGTGCCGCTTCCTATCGACCCGCCATGACGGTCCAGCCCACAGACACCATCCTCATCGTCGACTTCGGCAGCCAGGTGACCCAGCTCATCGCTCGGCGCGTGCGCGAGGCCGGCGTCTATTCGGAAATCGCGCCCTTCCCCTCGGCCGAAGCGGCGTTCGAGCGACTGAAGCCCAAGGGTATCATCCTGTCGGGCTCGCCGGCCGGGGTGCCGGAGGAAGGCAGCCCGAGGGCGCCGCAAATCCTGTTCGACAGCGGGGTGCCGATCCTCGGCATCTGCTACGGCCAGCAAGTGATGACCCACCAATTGGGCGGCGAGGTGCGGCCGGGGCACGAGACCGGCGAAGGCGGCGAATTCGGCCGCGCCTTCCTGACCGTCAGCGAGCCTTGCGCCTTGTTCGACGGCCTGTGGGAGGTCGGCGAGCGCCACCAGGTGTGGATGAGCCACGGCGACAAGGTGACGAGATTCGCGCCGGGCTTCCGCATCGTCGCGACCTCGGACGGCGCCCCCTTCGCGATCATCGCCGATGACGAGCGCCGTTATTACGGCACGCAATTCCACCCCGAGGTCGTGCACACGCCGGACGGGGCGAAGCTCATTTCCAACTTCGTCCACCACGTCTGCGGCCTGAAGGGCGACTGGACGATGGCGGAGTTCCGCGCCGCCAAGATCGCCGACATCCGCGCCCAGGTCGGCTCCGGCCGGGTGATTTGCGGCCTGTCTGGGGGCGTCGACAGCGCGGTCGCGGCGGTGCTGATCCACGAGGCGATCGGCGAGCAACTGACCTGCGTGTTCGTCGATCACGGCCTGATGCGCGCCAATGAGGCGGAGCAGGTCGTCAGCCTGTTTCGCAACCATTACAATATCCCGCTGGTCCATGTGGACGCCTCCGACGCCTTCCTCGGCGGGCTGGCCGGGCTCGACGAGCCGGAGGCCAAGCGCAAGCTGATCGGCAAGACTTTCATCGACATCTTCGAGGAGGAAGCGAAGAAGGTCGGCGGCGCCGATTTCCTCGCCCAGGGCACGCTCTATCCCGACGTGATCGAGAGCGTCAGCTTCACCGGCGGCCCTTCGGTGACGATCAAGAGCCACCACAATGTCGGCGGCCTGCCTGAGCGGATGAACATGCAATTGGTCGAGCCGCTGCGCGAATTGTTCAAGGACGAGGTGCGCGCTCTGGGCCGCGAGCTCGGCCTGCCGGAGGCCTTTGTCGGCCGCCACCCCTTCCCCGGCCCCGGCCTCGCCATCCGCATCCCCGGCGAGGTGACCAAGGAGAAATGCGATATCCTCCGCAAGGCCGACACGGTCTATCTGGAGGAGATCCGCAATGCCGGCCTGTACGATGCGATCTGGCAGGCCTTCGCCGTGCTGCTGCCGGTCCGCACCGTCGGCGTGATGGGCGATTATCGCACCTACGATTATGCCTGCGCCCTGCGCGCGGTGACCAGCACCGACGGCATGACCGCCGACGTCTACCCGTTCGACAGCGCCTTCCTGAGCCGCGTCGCGACCCGGATCGTCAACGAGGTGAAGGGCATCAACCGGGTGGTCTATGATTACACCTCGAAACCGCCGGGCACGATCGAGTGGGAGTGACTATGAGCGAAGAACCCGTCCGCAAGGACAGTGTCGAGCAGTTGCCGACCCAGAAAAGCGCGTTCGTCACGGAGGAGCTGAACCGCATCCTCGCGATCGTGAAGGATGTCAGCCCGAAGGATGCGGACATCAGCTTCGATTTCGACGGCCGGCTGGAAGTGCATATCGACGTCCGCAATTCCGAAGATCGGATCAGGCTTGAGCAGGTTCTGCCGACCCTCGGCGGCGGCATCTTCTGCTGCATGGAGCGGACGAGCACGCCGAACCGGCCCTTCTTCCACCGCGTCACCGCGCGGGTCGATCGCTAGGCCAAGCGAGGCAAGCGCATGGCACCGGTGCAGGTCGATCCGGCGCGGGTGCGCGAGTTCGTGGACGGGCCAAGCTTTTACGACTGGCTGTCCAAGCATCACGACAGCGAGCCGGAGCTGTGGATCAAGCTGCACAAGAAGGCATCTGGCCTGCCGACGATCAGCCCGACCGAGGCGATCGACGCGGCATTGTGCTGGGGCTGGATCGACGCGATCCGCAAAAGCTTCGACGAGAAGAGCTTCCTGCAGCGCTACACGCCGCGCGGCCGCAAGAGCGTGTGGAGCCAGGTGAATGTCGAGAATGTCGCGCGGCTGGTGGCCTCGGGCCGGATGACCGAACATGGCCTTCGCCACGTCGAGGCGGCGAAGGCGGACGGACGCTGGGACAAGGCCTATCGCACTCGGGATGCGGAATTCCCCGCCGATCTGCTGGCCGCGGTCGAGGCGGAGCCGGCGGCGAAGGCGACGCTCGACGGCCTGACCGCGCAGAACCGCTTTGCGCTGGTGTTTCGGCTCGGCAACCTGAAGACGGAGGCTGGGCGGCGTCGCAAGATCGAGGAATTCGTCGCCATGCTGAAACGCGGCGAGACCATCCATCCGCAAAAGGAGCGCAAGGCTTGAAACTGTACGGCATTCCCAATTGCGACACGGTGAAAAAGGCGCGGACCTGGCTCGACGCGCATGGCACGGCCTATGACTTTCACGATTACAAGAAAGCCGGGATCGACGCGGCGACCTTGCGCGGCTGGACCGAAGAGCTGGGCTGGGAGACCGTCTTGAACCGTGCCGGCACCACCTTTCGCAAGCTGCCGGACGAGGCCAAGGAGGGCTTGGATGCCGAGAAAGCGATCGCGCTGATGCTGGAGCAGCCGTCGATGATCAAACGGCCCATCCTGGACCTTGGCGACCGGCGCATTGCCGGCTTCAAGCCCGAAGTCTACGAAGCGGCGCTGGCGGATCGGGTGGGATGAACATGGACGAAGCAGCTCTGGTCACGAAAGCGCGCGAGGCGGCGCTGAAGGCCTATGCGCCTTATTCCGGCTTCAGCGTGGGCTGCGCCATCGAGTCCGTGGACGGCGAGATCGCCGTCGGCGCGAACATGGAAAATGCCTGCTACCGGCTCGGCGTCTGCGCGGAAGTGTCGGCTTTGACCGCGGCGGCGCAGGCCTTCGGGCTCGACCGGGTTAAGCGGATCGCGGTCTCGGGCGGACGCGTCGAGCATGGCGCGCTGGCCGGCGACATGCTCGTCACCTCCTGCGGCGGCTGCCGGCAGTCGATCCTGGAGGCCGCGCATCTGTCGGGCCGCGACCTCGAGATCATCTCGGCGAATGGCAGCGGCACGGAAACCGACACGCGCACCATCGGCGACCTCCTGCCGCTTGGCTTCGGCCCGGCGAATTTGAAGGACGCGGGCTAGCGCTCGAACGCGGCGGCAAGTTCGACATGGGTCGACCAGCGGAACTGGCCGACCGGCTGCACCCATGACAATTTGTAGCCGCCGTCGATCAGCGCCTTCGCGTCGCGCGCGAAGGTGGCGGGATTGCAGCTGACATAGGCAATGCGCGGCACGGTCGCGGTCGCGAGCTGTTCCACCTGATCGCGCGCGCCGGCACGGGGCGGATCGAGGATGATCGCCTCGAAGCGGTTCAGCTCCGCCGTTGTCAGCGGGCGGCGGAACAGGTCGCGATGCTCCACGAACAATTGCCTTTGCCCCTGCCCCCCCGCAGCCTTCAGCGCCAGCACAGCGTCGCGCGCGCCCTCGGCCGCGTAGGTCTTGCCGGGCATGGCCAAAGCGAAGGTGCCGAGCCCGGCGAACAGGTCGGCGACGAGTTGCGCCCCGCCCACCGCCTCGCGCACGGCCGCGACCAGGATCGCCTGGCCGTCCTCGGTCGCCTGCAGGAAGGCATCGTGCGGCAGCGGCACGGCGATGCCGCCGAGCGTGATCGTGACCGGCTCCGGCTCCCAGACCGTGATCGGCCCATAGCCGTCGTCGATGGCGAGGCGCGCGAGGCCATGTTCGGACGCGAAGGCAATGAGCGCCTCGGTCGCCTCCAGCCCTTCCGCGCTCACCCCCTCGAGCAGCATGTCGACACCGCGATCGGCGAGGGTGAGGCGGACATTGCCGTTGCCGCGCGGGCTCATCCGCTTGAGCATCAGGGTGCGCAGCGGCTGCACCAGAGTGAACAATTCGGGGCGCAATATGTGGCATTCGCGCATGTCGACGATGCGGTGGCTGCCCTCCTGATTGAAGCCGATCTGCACGGATCCGCCGCGCCGCTCGATGCGCAACGAGGCGCGGCGGCGGCTGCGAGGCGGGGAGATGTGCGGCGCGCGGATCTCCGGCGCGGCGATGCCCTGCGCCCCGAGTGCGCCGGAGACGCGCTCGTTCAAAAAATCGGCGAAGGCGGCATCATCGATATTCTGCAACTGGCAGCCGCCGCATTGCGGGAAATGGCGGCACGGTGGTGTGACATGGTGCGGGCCGGGCGTGATTGCGCCATCCGCCGCGATCAGATCGCCCGGCGCGGTCAGCGGCACGAAGCGGCCGTCGGCGGTGACACCTTCGCCGCGGGCGGCAAGGCGGATGATTGCTACAGACATTCGGCAAGAGCTTTCGGAAGATGGGCGGCGAGGTCGTCGACGATCAGCGCCGGGCCGGCAAGTGAAGCGGCGCGGGAGTGCAGCCAGACCCCGGCGCAGGCCGCCGCGAACGGCTCCAGTCCGCGCGCCACCATCGTGCCGATGATCCCGGCCAGCACGTCGCCCGTCCCCGCGCTGGCCAGCCAGCTTGGCGGCGGCGGCAGGATCGCGGCCCGGCCATCCGGCGCGGCGACCACCGTGTCCGCGCCCTTGTAAACGATGATCGCGCCGCTGACGGACGCGGCGGCGCGGGCGCGCTCGACCTTGCTGCCCTGCCCTTTGCCGAACAATTTGGCGAACTCGCCGCCGTGCGGGGTGAGGATTGCCGGGGCCCAGCGGGCCTTCAGGCGGTCGAGGCCCGTTTCGGCGAGCAGTTGGAGCGCGCCGGCGTCGAGCAGAAGCGGCGAGTCCGTAGCGAGGGCCGCGTCGAGCAGGCCCCGGCTCTCCGTGTCGGGGGCGAGACCGCAGCCGACGACGAGGCAACCGATGCGCGGATCGTCGAGCCGGTCGAGCGGGCCCTCGCCCATCTGGATGACGGCCGCCGGGACGCCATGAACGATCACGTCGCCCTGGAGGCGGACCGCCCCTGCCCCCGCCCGCGCGGCGGCGGTCGCGGCGAGCATGGCGGCGCCGGGCATTGCCCCCGCGACGATGGTGACAAGGCCGCGGGTATATTTGTGGTCGTTCGGGCCAGGCGCCGGCAGGCGCGGGCGCACGATCTCGTGCAGCGTCGTGTCGATCTCAACGCCGATGTCGGCGAGGACGATGCGGCCCATATGGCGCGCCGCTGGCTGCAGCAGGTGCGCGGGCTTCAACGCGCCGAAACTGATGGTGAGATCGAAATCCGGCACCGGCGAAAGGATCGCGCCGTCGTCGGTGGCGACCCCGCTTGGCAGGTCGATCGCGACCCGCAATTGTGCCTGCGCCGCGAGCCGCATGAGCGTGGCCGGGTCGTCGAGCGGACGCTTCAGACCGGTGCCGAACAGGCAATCGATCAGCAGCGCCGCCGGCGCTGCTTCGCCAAGAGTCTCGACGGGCCCGGCCCAGGCCTGACGCGCGGCCCGGCACGCGGGCGTGGCAGGTTCGGCCAAAGCCGCGACCCGCACCGCGGCACCACGCTCGGCAAGCAGACGGGCGATGACATAGCCGTCGCCGCCATTGTTGCCGGGGCCGCACAGGATCAGCGCCGGCATCGGCCCGGCAAACCGCCAGATCGCGTCGGCCGCCGCTGCTCCGGCGCGCTCCATCAGCAATTCCACCGACGTCCCGGCGACGATGGCACGATCCTCGGCCGCACGCATCTCGGCCGCCGTCAAAATGGGACGGCCGGTCACTG
The DNA here is from genome assembly GCA_023424095.1 of Pseudomonadota bacterium. Taxonomy (GTDB): domain Bacteria; phylum Pseudomonadota; class Alphaproteobacteria; order Sphingomonadales; family Sphingomonadaceae; genus Allosphingosinicella. The sequence goes on from JAFAEG010000144.1 coordinate 23,105, forward strand.
GCCTGGCTGGGGGACCGGCCCGATCCGCGCCGGCAAGCGGAAGCTGTCGCCGGCAATGGTCACTTCGATCAGATCATCCCCGGCAATCCGGACTTCGGCCTGCTCGGCCCCGTCCGCCGCAATCACGCCGCGCCCGTCGCGGGTCTGGGTCAGCCGCCGGAAGCCGCCATCCGGCTTGGTGACGGTGAGCAAGGTGCCGTCCGTGCCCCGAGTCCGCTCGACGCTGCAGGCGCGGATAAACTGGGTGTCGCCGCCGATCCGGCAATCGATCTTGCCGTCGCTTTGCGCTGTCGCATTCTGCTCCTCGGCACTCCGGCCACAGGCGGAGGCGGCGAACAGAAGGATCAAAGCGAAAGCGGCGCGCATCGGCGGCTCATGGATTAGGGGCTGGCGGGTGGCAAGCCCGGGGGCGCGCGGCGACGGGACAGGCGGTCGCGCAGCACGTCCGAACCGAGCATGGAGTCGAACCGAGCATCCTGCTCCGCGTCAGCAGCGACACCGTCGACCGCGAGGCCGATCCCGCGCTTCAACATCGCGACGCTGCCGGGATCGCAGGCGGCGATTTCGGCGATCAGCGCATCAGGCGAGTCGGCAATGCCCTCGATCAGGCCGATCTGGGCGGCGGTCGCGGCATCGATCGGCGCGCCGGTGAACAGCAAGCGCGAGGCCCAGCCGGGGCCGACGAGGGCAACCAGCCGCGCGACATCCTCCTGCGGATAGCCGATGCCCATCTTGGCCGGGGTGATGGCGAAGCGGGCGGCAGGCGCGGCGAGCCTGAGGTCGCAGGCCATGGCGAGCGCGACGCCCGCACCGAAACAGGGTCCGTCGATCCAGGCAATGGTCGCGATCGGCAAGGCGGCGAGGCCCTCCATCGCCGCGCGCATTGCCTGGCGGAATGCCGTCCGAGCGGCGGCATCGTCGAGGAAGGTCTCAAACTCGGAAAGGTCGGCACCCGCGCTGAATGCGCCCCCCGCACCCGACACGACCAGCAACCGCGCGCCTGACTCGGCGATCTGCGGCAGCGCATCGGCGAGCCCCTGCCAATGCCGAAGCGCGAGCGCATTGCGCACTTCGGGCCGGTTCAGCGTGAACCGCGCGATTTGTCCGTCGAGGTGAAGATCGATCATGCGGGCGGAGTGCCGCGTCTGGCCCCAAAATGGAAGGAGCCCGCCGCGAATAACCCGCGTCCGCCACCCCACATTATT
>JAFAEG010000050.1 GCA_023424095.1 Pseudomonadota bacterium
GGGGGCGGGGGGCGGGCCGCGGGGGGGCGGCGGCCCCCCCCCCCCGCGCCGCTTGCGCGAGCGACAGGATGGATGAAGCAGCCGCATCCGCGCCGCCCAGAATCTCTCGCGCCGGGACGCGAACCACAGTCAGCCCGCGCGATCGCATATAATCGTCGCGATGGGCATCGCGCTCGGGCGCTCCCTTCGCCGAATGAACTTCTCCGTCAATCTCGATGACGAGCTTGGCTGACGCGCAATAGAAGTCGGCTACGTAGTCCGGACCAACCGGGTGCTGGTGCCGCCACTTTAGTCCGAGCGGTTTGCCGCGCAGCCGCTGCCAGAGCAGCACCTCCGGATAGCTCATTTCCCGGCGCAGCTTGCGGGCACGGTGAACGATCGGCGGCATTTGCTTGCGCGGTGAGGCCCCTCCACCACGCGCTGCGCGCGCGGTCCCCCTCCCCGTGCCGGGGAGGATCAAGGTTGCAACCTCTCGTGCACGATCTTTCCGCCCTGCGTCAGCCGCACGGCATTGCCGATTTCCTCGTCGAGCACCGGCTTGCCGGCCTCCTTGTCCCAGAAGGCGCTGAGGAAATTGTAGAGGTTGCGGGAGAAGAGCGCGGACGAATCCGCCGCCAGCCGCGAGGCGACGTTGCGGTGGCCGACGACTTTCACGCCGTGGATTACCGTCACCTGGCCGGCGACCGAGCCTTCGACATTGCCGCCCTGCTCGACCGCCAGATCGACGATCACGCTGCCCGGCCGCATCGTCTGCAGCTGCGCCTCGCTGATCAGCCGGGGTGCGGGCTTGCCGGGGATCAAAGCGGTGGTGATGACGATGTCCTGCTTGGCGATGTGGCTGGAGACCAATTCCGCCTGCGCCGCTTTATATTCGTCGCTCATCTCGGTCGCGTAGCCGCCGGCGCCTTCGCCTTCGATGCCCGCGACATTCTCGACGAAGATCGGCTTGGCGCCGAGCGACAGGATCTGCTCCTTGGTCGCGGAGCGCACATCGGTTGCGGATACCTGCGCGCCGAGCCGTCGGCCGGTGGCGATCGCCTGCAGGCCGGCGACGCCGACGCCCATGACGAACAGTTTCGCGGCCGCGACGGTGCCCGCCGCCGTCATCATCATCGGGAAAGCGCGGCCATATTCGGCCGCCGCGTCCAGCACCGCCTTGTAGCCGGCGAGGTTCGCCTGGCTGGAGAGGATGTCCATCGACTGGGCGCGGGTGATGCGCGGCATCCATTCCATCGCCAGCGCTTCGAAGCCGGCATCGGCATAGGATTTGACGCGATCACCCTCGCGGAACGGATCGAGCGCGCCGATCACCCAGGCGCCGGAGGCGGCACCCGCCAGGCTGTTCGCATCGGGACCTTGCACGGCCAGCACGGCATCGGCGCCCGCGACGACCGCGGCGCGTTCGCCGACCAACGCCCCGGCCGCTTCATAGTCGGCGTCGGCGATCGAGGCGTGGGCACCGGCACCGGCCTCGACCCGCACCTCGGCGCCCAGGCCGATATATTTCTTCACCGTCTCGGGGGTCGCGGCGACGCGGCACTCCCCGTCCGCATTCTCCTTGAGAACCGCGATCTTCATGCCCCCACGCGCTCCCCTGACCGTTTCTCTTTTTCGCGAGGCTCCGGAGCCTATGAGGCGATCAGCATCACCACGATCAGGACGATGACCGCCGATGCGATCGTCCCCCATTTCAGGAGGCCGACGAACATTCCGTACGTCCCCTCGTGGGCTTTCATTTCCTTCGCGTGATCGAGTTCGGCGGCCATGGCACCCTCTTGGTTTGATCGTTCGAGAGCGGTCCTAGCCCGGTCCGGCGCGCAAGAAAAGCGGGGTCAGCCGCAGCGATAGAGGGTCTGGCTGCCGCCCTGGGCCGTGGCCCGCATCTGATCCTGGCTGAGATAGGCGACGCGCATCACGATCGAGCCGCCGCCGCCGGTGATGGTGAGCGTGTCGCCACTGCGGCTGACCCGGCCCACGCCATTGTGGAAGGTCGCAACGCCCCCGGCGAGATCGAAGCGCATGAATTCGCGCGACGCACAATTCTCCTTCCACGTGCCGGTCAGCCACTGGTCGGTGATGGCGCCGCTGGCCGGGCCGGAGGGCGATGCCCCGACCGGCGCCGTGGCCGGAGCGGCGGGTGGCCCGGACTGGAGCCTGAGCGTCCCGGTCAAATAGAGGATGAGAAGCAGGAGCCCCAGGCCGCCGATCACGAACAGCGCGATCAGGCTGCCTCTGTCGCTGGGTTCGGTCGCGCCCGCGGGCGGCATCGGCGGCATAGGTGGCCGGTCCGGCTGGGGCGGGTTGGGCGCCGACGGTGGCGCGGCCCAGAGCGAGGGTGCCGCCCAGGGCGATGGCGGGGGAGCCCCGAACGGTTCGCGCAGCCGCGCCGCCAGCGCCGCGACATTCGCCTGCGCCGCCGACCCATAAGCATCGGTCCACGACGCCGCGCCCTGCAAGGCGGGCCAGTCATAATGGCCGGCGCCAAGGCGCACGACGTGAAGCGCGCGCCCGGCCTGCGCCGCCTGCTGCGCCGCGCCCTGCAGGCCGGTGTCGCCCGCAGACGCTGGCCCGATCAGCAGCAACAGCGGTGCGCCGGACGTGGGTGCGCGTGTCACCATCACGCCCTGGCGGGCAAGGTCATTGGCCAGATACGCGGCGACGCCTTCATCCTGGGGGGCATTTGCCAGTTCGATCATGGGCACCGAACTCATTGCCTCGGCCTCTCGTTCCGGTCCGGCTGCGCCAAGCTCCGTCAGCGCGGAAAGGTCTCATATCCACCCCGCCCTGACAATGTTTGCGGTGGCCAGCTTTAAGCCCGCCTTTACCAAGTGGGGGCTAAGCCGTCGGTTGATTTTCCGAGGAGCCCGGCTTGCGTCCTGATCCCACTCGTTGCCTGCTGCTGATCGACGAAGAGCCGGCTCAGCAGCGCCTGGTCAGCGCGATCGGTGCGCGCGCCGGCTGGTGGGTGCGCGGCGCCTCCGACGTCGATTCGGCGCAGGCCATGCTGAACGATCCGCAGGAGCCGCCGTTCGACGCGATCCTGATGGATTTGTGGGAGCAAGGCGAGGCGGGCAGCGCGCTCATTCGCCAGATTCGCGCGGCGCGGCCCAACACGCCTTTGCTGGTGCTGACGACGCAAACCTCCACCGCCGCCGCGGTCGAGGCGATGCGCGCCGGGGCCAATGATTTCCTGGTCAAGCCGATCGCGCCCGACCGGCTGCTCGCCGCGCTGGATGCGGCCACCGACCGGCGCAAGTCGGCCGGCGAATTGCGGCCGTTGAGCGAGAAGATCAGCAAGCCTTTGGGCTTTGACGAGATTGTCGGCTCCGCGCCCTTGTTCCGTTCGGCGCTGGCCGTCGCGGCCAAGGCGGCGCGTGCCCGCGTGCCGGTGCTGATCGAAGGCGAAAGCGGCACCGGCAAGGAAATCCTGGCGCAGGCGATCCACGCCGCCAGCCCGCGCGGCAAGAAGATGCTGCATGTCGTCAATTGCGGCGCGATCCCGGCCAACCTCGTCGAATCGGTTTTGTTCGGGCACGAGAAAGGCGCCTTCACCGGCGCCTTCGACCGCCATATCGGCCGCTTCGAGGATGCCGACGGCTCCACCTTGTTTCTGGACGAGGTCGGCGAACTGCCGCTCGACACTCAGGTCAAATTGCTGCGCGCGATCGAGGCGGGCGAGATCCAGCGGATCGGCAGCCGCATCACCAACACGGTGGACGTGCGGATCATCGCCGCGACCAATCGCCGGCTGGTCGACGAAGTCACCGCCGAGCGTTTCCGCGAAGACCTTTATTACCGGCTGAACGTCGTCAACGTGCCGATCCCGCCCCTGCGCGACCGGATCACCGATCTGCCGGCGCTCGCCCGCCATCTGCTCGCCCGCATCGCGGAGCAGCCGGGCATGAGCAATCTTTCGATCACCGACGACGCGCTCGCGGTGCTGATGTCTTATGGCTGGCCGGGCAATGTCCGGCAGTTGCAGAACGCGTTGTTCCGCGCCGCCGTGCTTTGCGAGGGCGACGCGCTGACCGCCGCCGATTTTCCGCATATCGCGGCCGAGGCGACCTATGGCCGGCGCCAGGACGATTATCACGCCAAGCGGCTTTCGGGCGCGAGCCAGAGCGCCGCGATGGCGCATGGCCCGGGCATCACGCTTTACGAAGGCGACGGCCATATGCGCCGGCTGGAGGAGATCGAGGCCGACGTCATTCGCCTCGCCATCGGCCATTATCGCGGCCGCATGACCGAAGTGGCGCGGCGGCTCGGCATCGGCCGGTCGACGCTCTACCGCAAGCTCGGCGAACTCGGCATCGAGAACGCCGCCTGATCCGCCCTTGACCGCGGCCTCCCAAGCGCCGGATAGTCGGCGCACAACATAATGGGAGGAACGCCGTGAGGTTGATCGCAATCCTGGCTGTGGGCGCAATGGCATCCTTGGCCGCCTGTTCCGGCGGCGAAGAAGCCGTCAATAATCAGAGCGCGACGAAGGCCGGCTATCGCCAGGCCGTGATCGGCCCGATCCAGCTGGAATATGAGACGGCGAAGCTGGTCGTCGCGACCGTTTCGATCAATCTGCCGCAGGACACGGAACGCCAGATCCGCGGCATGAAGCTGATCTCGCCGGCGCGGCAGGACAGGCTCGACAAGCCGCAATGCCCCGAGCAGGAGGCCGAATTGTGCCGGGCGGAGGCCGAAGGCGGGCTCACCCTCACCATGGTGAACCTGCCGATCGGTGAATTCACCGGGGCGATCCGCAACACCCGGCCGGCGACCTTCGCCGGTCGCGAGGGCGTCACCTGGGAAGGACGGCTCGGCGGCAAGCCGGCGACCTACACGCTCGTTCCGATCGAGCAGCAGACCTTGATGGTGATCCGTCAGACCGGCGAAGGGGCTCCCGATCCGGCGGCGCTGGAAGCGGTGATCGCGTCGATCAGGGTCAATCCGCCGGCGCCGGAACCGACGCCCGAGAGCAAGTAGCGCTTCTGCCTTTCGCCCCGAGCCTGTAGGTTCGGGGCATGGCCTCACTCACCCTCATCACCGGCGCGGCCTCCGGCATCGGCGCTGCCACTGCCCGACTTCTGGCCGAGCAGGGCCACGACCTCGTCCTGATGGACCGGGATTCGGACGGGCTCGCTTCATTGCCGTCCGGCCGTCGCATCATCGGCGATGTCGCCGACGCGGCCTTGTGGATCGAGGTGGACCTCGACGGGCTGAGCCACGCCGTGATCAACGCCGGGATCGGCGCGGGCGGGCCGATCGAGGACATGACCCTGGCCGAATGGCGGCAGGTGATGGCGGTCAATCTGGACGGCGCCTTCCTGTCGTTGCAGGCCGCGATGCGGGCGATCCGGGCGGGCGGGAAAGGCGGCTCCATCGTCGTCACCGCTTCGGTCGCGGGGATGAAGGCCGAGCCCGGGATTGCCGCTTATGCCGCCTCCAAGGCCGCGGTGATCCAGCTCGCCAAGGTCGCGGCCAAGGAAGGCGCGGCCGCCGGCATCAGGGTCAATGCGATCGCGCCGGGCGGGGTCGAGACGCCGATCTGGGCGAAACAGCCCTTCTTCCAGGAACTGATCGCCGCCAAGGGCAGCGAGGAAGCCGCCTATGCCGCCCTCGCCGGGCTGGCGACGCCGCTTGGCCGCTATGCCCGGCCGGAGGAGATCGCCGCGCAGATCGCCTTCCTGCTGTCGGACGATTGCGCCTTCACCACCGGCATCGTGCTGGTCACCGACGGCGGCTATTCGCTCTAGCCGCCGATATTCCGGGCGATCGCGGCGCGGATCAGCGCCTTGAACGCCTCGGCGTCCACGCTCTCACCCTCCTTGATGTCGATCGCTCGGCGGGTTCCGGCGTCCATGCTGGCGTTGAACAGGCCCGCCGGATCGGGGAGGGCCGCGCCCTGGGCGAAGGTGAGCTTCACCTTGTCCTTGTAGCTCTCGCCGGTCAGCAGCAGGCCGCCATGCGACCAGCAGGGCACGCCCGAAGGGTTGCTCGGCTTGCGCCACTTCACCTCCTCGACCACGTCCGGATCGGCAGCGTGGATCAGGGCGCGGATGCGGCTCAGCATCTCGCCGCGCCAGTCGGCCATGGCCGCGAGCTTGGCATCGATCTCCTGCGACGCGGCGCTGTCGGTCATGCGGACCTCCTCACATCTTTTCGTGCGGCAAGGCGGCGGCCTGCTTCACCCATGAGGTGAACGCGGCCTCGTCGATTCCGTCCTCGCCGACGTGATAGTAACGCACGTCCTTCTGCTTCGAACCGACCGGGGGCGGCGGATCGAGTTCGGCGCCGCGGTGGAAGGCGATTTTCAGGTAGGCGTCGAAGCAATGGTAGCTGAGGAACCAATGGTCCGGCTCCTGGCCCGGCGCGGCGTAGAGCGGGCTGTTCCATTTTCACCGCCTTGGCGACACCCGGCACGGCCTGTTCGATCAAGGCGTCGACGCGGCGGACGACCGCCTGCTTCCAGCCGGGAACGGCGTCGATATAGGCCTGCACCGGCGCGTCGCCATAGCCCTTGGGGATTTGCGGATTGCCGCCGGACAGCAGTTTCGGCTTCGATTCCTTGCTCATGGCCGTGGCTCCGTTCCCGGCGGTGCTTCGCTCGGCTGGTCGATCGTGTCGCTGCGGCGCAGGAAGTAAGCAAGCAGCGAGCAGGCGATCGCCCAGGCGGCGCCGACGCTCCAGCCGGCGATCACGTCGCTCGGCCAATGCACGCCCAGATAGACGCGCGAAAAGCCGATCGCGAGGGTGAGCAGGATGGCGGCGCCGATCAGATAGATTTTGACGCCACGGCCCTTTTGCGTGCCGGCCAGCAGCGCGCCCAGGGTCAGATAGATGATCGCCGAATGCATGGCGTGGCCGCTCGGGAAGCTGGCGCTGTTCACCTCGACCAGATGGGCGACAATGTCGGGGCGGGAGCGGTCGAAAAAGGCCTTGAGCAGGCCGCCGAAAAGGGCGCCGCTCACGCTTGCGGCGACGACGAAGGCGGCGGTGGCATATTTGCGGACGGCGAGGAGATAGCCCGCGACGAAGGTGACGACGATGGTCAGCACCGCCCAGCCGCCCAAAGCGGTGACGTCGATCATCATCGCGCGCAGCCAGGCGGGGCCGGCGGGCACCGACAGATCGGCGGGGTCGCGCAGGCTGAGCATCAGCCAGCGGTCGATGTCGTGGGTCCCGCCTTCGGAGACTTCATCGGCGATCGCGACGAAGGCGAAGGCCGCCGCCGCGAGCAAGGCGAAGACGATCAAGATGCCGGTGTCGATCCGATAGCGATCGAGCAGGGTCCTGATCGGAACGGGGAGCTTCACTGATGCACCACCATCGAGCGCATTCACCAGAAAGGACGACCGTCGGCAAGGCGTGGGCGGCTTTCCCGGCCGAGAGAATGACTTTAGGCTGCGACGCTTGGGGAGGGTGCCGCATGCGGATGATCTTGGCGTTGGTCGTGACCTTGGTCACCGCCTGCGGGGCGGCGCAGCCCGGCGATGACCGCTATGCGGAAGGACAGGTGTGGGAATATCGCACCCGCCCGGCCGATGCGGGGTCGTTGATGAAGATCCAGAAGATCGAGGCCTTCCCGAGCGGCGGCAGCGAGCGTGTCTATCATATTTCGATCATCGGCGTCCGCCTCTCAAACCGCGGAGTCCAGTCGGTGCTGCAGCACTTGCCGGTGTCGCGCGAGACGCTGGACCGGAGCGTGACCCGGCTCGGGAGCGGCGGCGAATTTCCGGCCCTGGCGCAGACCGAAGAGGGCATCGCGTCCTGGCGCGAGGCGCAGGGCGGTATCTTCACCATCAGCCTCGCCGAGATCGTCGATGTGGTCGACGAGCAGACGCGCAGCTTCGGACAATAAGGGGCTGCTGCGCGCCGGCCGAGGCTACAGCCGACGGATCAACGTTGCGGCGGCGGCGAGCCAGGGGGGATCGGCGAGCACGGTCTGACGGCCGCCGCTGGCGAGCGGGAGGAGCTGGATCTTGCCACCGGCGTCAGCCGAAACAGGCTCCTCGCGGCCGATCAGGCGGCCGAAGACGTAGCGGCCGGCGGGGCGGGGGACGAGGACGTCGCGGTTCATCGCGTGGGCGAACTCGTCGGGGCCGAGGCGGTCGAGCCAGAGTTCGTCGCCGGCGCGATAATCGCCGACGCTGCTTTCGACGAGCACGGCGACCTGGGCGGGGCTGGGCCGGGGCGGCACGGCGACGCCCTCGCGGCGCGGCGCGTGGGCGCCGGACGCGCCGATGATCGCGGCGACCGGCACGTCCTCGCGGTCGGGCAAAGTGACGAGATCAGAAGCGGCGACATCGAGCGCGCGGGCGATGCGGTTCAGCCAGCCCATCGAAACCGTGCGCGTGCCGGTTTCGAGACGGCCGATCGTCTGCGGCGTGGTCGGCGGATCGCAGCGGTCGGCGACATCCTGAAGCGTCAGCTTGCGGGCCCGGCGGACCTCGCGAATGCGCGTGATCATCACAATCTCCTCGCCTCGTTTTCTGGGCCCCGGCCTGCGCCGGGGTACAGCGGCCAGGAACCGCTGCGGTTATTTCATTTTCCTACAGATGTGCAGCAATGGCAAGATGCTTCCGGTGATTCGGGAGCAGGATTGTGGCGAAGAGATTGCTGGAAGAACGATCGGTCATCGTCTCGGGCATGTCGCCCTCGGCGGGCGCGGCGCGGCCTGGCAAGGGACGGGGTATCATCCGCACTGGCCGTTCGGTGACGGTGAATGCGGCGGAATCGCCTCTGGGCTGGCTGCGCTCGCGCGGCCATGTCTCGGCGCGGCAATATGATGCGGGCGAGCAATTGCGCGGCGACTGGGAGGTGGCGCAGCTGGCGCCGTCGGTGACGATGCGCTGGGACGCGTCCGGCGTGTTGCAGCAGCCCGGTTCGACGGAAGGCCGGGTCGCGGCGACGCGGGCGCAGCTCGCGGCCAAGGGGCGGTTCGACAAGGCGGTGGCGGCGGTCGGCACGGGCCTCAGCGATATCCTCTGGCGGATCGTCTGCGCCGGCGAGGGGATGCGCGAGGCGGAGGCGGCGCTGGGCTGGCCGGCGCGCTCGGGCAAGCTGGTGCTGACCCTCGCGCTCGACCGGCTGGCCGATCATTACGGGATGCGATAGGCAAAGCGGCTGGGGAGAGTGACGATGCGGCGCTGGTTCCTGGCCATTGCCCTGCTCACCGCGTCGTGCGGCCAGAGCGCCCGCAACGTCGCGCCGGGTAATCAGAGTGCCGCTGCCGCACCGCTCATTTACGACCGGCTGGCGGACAATCCGGTCGAGCATGGGCACCGTATCGCCGACGTGCTGGGCTGCACCGGCTGCCACAAGGCCGACCTGACCGGCGAGGATTGGGGGGATGCCGAATTCGGCATCCTGTGGACGTCGAACCTGTCGCGAGCCGTTGCCCGCTATGACGATGCGCAACTCGAACGGGCGATCCGCGGCGGGCTTCGGCACGACGGCAGCGAGCTGCTCGCCATGCCCTCTTATCTGTTCACGCAGATCGGCGCGGAGGACATGGCGGCTTTGATCGCCTTTCTGCGCAGCGTGCCGCCGTCGGGCGTGGATCATCCGCGGCCTGCGCTTGGGCCCGCCGGGCGGCAGGAGCTGGCCGAGGGCAAATTGCATTATGCGCCGGCCGATGTCGCGCGGGAGGGCCGGATCTGGCCGCCGGACGCGGGGCCGGGCCATGCCCGGGGCCGGGCGATCGTGCGAGCGACCTGCGCGGAATGTCACCGGCTGAACCTGGGAGGGGCGCCCGATATCGATCCGCCGCGCCCGCCGCTGAGCGTCGTCGGCGCCTATGATCGCGCCGCGTTCCACATTTTGATGCGCAGCGGCAAGGGGATGGGGGATCGCGAGCTCAGGCTGATGAGCGAGGTGTCGCGCGGCCGCTACAACCGCTTCACCGATCCCGAGATCGACGCGGTGTTCGACTATCTGGTCGCTGTCGCGCGCAAGGTCACGGCAAGCTGACGCAGAGGAGGGCGGAATGACGGGAACAGGTATGCGGTGCGTGTTTCACGCCGGGGCTGCAGCATTTGCTTTTGCGCTCGCCGGCTGCGGGTCGGAAACTCCGGCTGACAAATTGCCGAACGGTCAGGCGCAGGCGAAGCCGCCCGCTGCTTCCGCCGCGCCGGCAGTGCCGCAATTGCGGGTCGAACTCGCCAATGGCGAATGCCAGCTGACATGGAACGGCACGCGGGTGAACGGTCAAGGGCTGCTCGACGCCGCCGTGCGCGAGCTGGAAGGCGTGATCCAGCGGGCGGGTGGCCCCGCCGGGGTAACGGAGAATTTGCTGACCGCCGCGGTCACGGGAACTGCCGACACGCCCTGGCGCTGCGTCGGCGGCGCGGTCCATCAGTTGCGGCGCTCGGGCTATGCGCGGCTCGAGCTGAATTTCGATGGCGGCCCCGCCAAGCCGCTGGTCGTCGATCTGCCGATCGCGGTGCATGCGCCGCCGCCGCCGGTCGAGCCCGCGATCAACCGGGTGGCGGTGGGCGATGACGGGGCGACCCGGTGGAACGGCGCGGCGGTGCAGCCGGACGCGCTCCTGACATACCTGCGGGCCACGCAGCAGATGGTGCCGACGCCGCGGCTCGAGGTCGAGATGCAGGGGCAGACGAGACTGGCCGCAGCGCTGGCTGTCCTGGACGTCGTGCGGCGGGCGGGCGTGCCGATCGGGCCCGGAGCGGTCGAAGCGCCGCCGCCGGAAGCGCAGATCCCACAGCCAGATTTCGGCCCCCCGCCGCCGGTCGTTTCCGACGTGCCGCCGCCCGGCGATGCGTTCGAACTGGTCGGGCTGGAGCGGTTCGTCCCCGATCTGCGCTGAGCCGCGACAGCGCGCGGGGCCCGGTCAGAACGGGAAGAAGAACCAGATCGCGGCGACTCCGACGACCCAGGTGACCAGGTTCAGCGGAAGGCCGACGCGGACGAAATCCATGAAGCTGTACTTGCCGATCTTATGAACCAGCACGTTGGTCTGGTAGCCAAAGGGTGTGGCGAAGGCGGCGCTCGCCGAAACCATCACCGCCACGAGGAACGGGCGGGGATCGACGCCGAGCGTTTCGGCCAATGCCACCGCCAGCGGCGTGATCAACACGGCCACGGTGGCATTCGACAGCAATTCGGTCAGGAACAGGGTGGCGCCGTAGAGGATGGCCAGAGCAACAATCGGCGGCATGCCTTCGAGCGAGCCGATCAGCCGCTCGGTGGCCTGGCTGGCGAGGCCGCTTTCCTCAACCGCGATGCCGAGCACGATCATTCCGGCGATCAGCATCAGGATATCCGGGCGAAGCCCTGAATAGGCCTCGTCCGCGGTGATGATCCGGAGCAGGATCAGCAGCACCGCGCCGGCGAAGGCGCAGGCCGCGATCGGCGCGATGTTCAGCGCCGAGAGCGCGATCACGCCGATGAAGACGAGCGCCGACACCATCGCGCGCAACGGGCGCAGCGGCCGTTGCTCCGCAAAGGCTTCCGGCGCGCCGACCTGCGAACCGGCGAGACCGGGATCATCGACCTGCTGGAGCGCCTGCGCTTCCGGCACCGCCGCCGGCTCGCCGCGCCGTTCCGCCGCCCTCAGCAAGCGCGGACTGAACAGGAGCAGGTACAGACCGCCGACCAGCGCGACGGAAAGGCCCACCGGCGTGATCTCGAAGATTCCGAAGCGCGGCTGCCCGGCGAGGCCGGCCATATTGTCCACCAGCAGGTTGGTGGAGGTGCCGATCAGGGTACAGCATCCGCCGAGCACGGCGGCGTAGGACAAGGGGATCAGGTAGCGCCGGGGCGGAAGCTTCATCGACTCCGCGACCTCGCGCACCAAAGGCGCGCTCAGCACCACGATCGGGGTGTTGTTCAGGAATGCGGAGGCCGCGCCGCACAGGCCGATCAGCACCCACAGGCCGGCCTGCCCGATCCGCCGGCACAGGCGCACCATTGCCCGGATCGCGCTGTCCAGCAGGCCGGACAATTCCATCGCGTAGGCGATCACGAACAGCGAGGCCAAGGCGATGATCGCCGGGCTGGCAAAGGCGCCCTGCACCTCGACCGGCCGGACCACGCCAGTGATCAGCAGAACGGCGGCGCCGGCCAGCGCGACGACATCGGCGCGCCCCTTGTCGAACACCAGCGCCAGGATGACGGCCGCCAGCACGACGAGCGTGACGATCTGATCGAAGACCATGCCGGCTCCTTCGGCGGCTTTCCGCGCGGGCGCAAGGGCGGGGCAGAAAAACCGAAGCGCGCTCAAGCCTTTGTGCTAGAGCGTGGACATGAGCCTTCGCATCAGCATTGCCCGGTGGGCGGGCCTGTCCGCGCTGCTGGCGCTGACCGCCTGCGAGATCGGCACTGCGCCGGAAGCCGGCAACGGATTGCAAGCGCCGCCGCCGGCCAATCTTCAGAACCAGGCCATTGCCGCGCCGCCGCCGCCCGAGCCGCTACTCGACCGAGAGGCGCTGTTGATCGCGGCGATCCGGGCGCGCAGCGCCGCGGCGACCGGGGTGGACGACCGCGAGTCCCAGGCGCCGCTGGACGGACGGCGCTTCAGCTTTCGCATCCCGCTGGGCTGTGACCTGGTCGAGGGTGCGGCCGCCGATGGCGCGGCGCGGCATGACCCGACCACCCGGCGCGTGGCGCTGAGCGTCGCGGCGGAGCTGACCGCCGAGCATCCATTGGCGAAGGCGATTGCGGGCGACACGTTCGAGGCCGTCGAAGGCTTCTGGATTGCCGACCCCTGGCTGCTCGCGCCGCATTGCGGACCAGGCGATGCTGGCGCGGCCCCGATCGGCATCGCGCAATTCTTCACTGCCGAGGATCCGCGCGGCGGACGCCGGAGCGGGCGGCCCTATGAGGCGCGCGAGGATTATCGCGAGGGCGAGACGCCGGCCGCCGGAGACTGGGAACTGGTCCTCGCCGGGCGACTGCGAAAGATCGGCGAGCGGGTGTTCCATTGTCAGGTTTCGGCGGACGGAGCGCCGCCCGCCTGCATCATCTCGGCGCGGTTCGATCAGGTCGAGATCGTCAACCGCCGCACCGGTGCGCGGCTGGCCGAGTGGCGTGCGGGCTAGCTTCCTGACACCGGCTGGTCGCGGTGGCGGCGGCGCAAATCGTCGAGCGAGAGCGTTTCGATCCGCTCGATCAGGGCGCGCTTGATCTCTGCTTCGTCCGCGCTTCGCAAGGCGGCCCGGTCGGCCGGATCGGCCAGCAACTCGCGCTTCAGCAGATCGGCGATGCGCGGCAGGGTCAGCGGCGTGAAGAGCAGGCTGAGATGCAGCGAGCGCGGCTCGAGATTGTCGCAGCGATGGTGATAGCCGGCCGGCACGAACAGCCAGTCGCCGGGGCGGAGGTCCGCGGTGAGCGCCTTTTCGGCCGGTGGCGCGGCTGGGAAGATGTGCATGCCCTCGACCGGATTGGCGACCGGATCGGCGAAGATCTCCCAGCGTTTCGCGCCGTCGAGCTGGAGCACGACAAGGTCATAGGGATCGAAATGCAGTTCGAGCGCGCTGCCCGTGCCGGAGGTCGCGACCAGGCTCGCGCCGACATTGTCGCCCGTGTCCTCGGCCAGCGCCGCGCACAGCCTGCCGACGGCGGGGAGGCGGCGCTCGACGCGGTTGACGATGAAGCCGGCATCCTCGCTCTGCATCTGGCGGACCATCTCGGCGCGCGCCGGCGCGGCGACCTTCACGAAGAGCGAGGGCACTTTCCGGCGGTTGCGGTAGAGCCGGATGTCCTCGGGCGGAAAGGTGCCGTCGGAGAGGCCGGACATCGCCGTTTCCCAGTCGATCAGCCCGGCGTGGCGGGCGGGATCGCCGGCCCGTTCGACATGCGGTTTGCGGGCGTCGAGCAGGGCGCGAAAGGCGTCGGCGGTGAGGGGCGTGACGAGGTCGGCCAGCGAGGCGATCGGCGGTGGCATCGTCATGGCGCGCGAAGGTAGCGGCGCGGCGCGGCGGACGCCAGCCAGCTCGATGGTGCCGGCAGTTGTGATGGCTTGCCCGGCGGGTTATTCCAGTTGCGATAGAAAACGAAGGCGGACGCAGAATCGCCTCGCAAGGGAGACGGATCATGATCCTCTACGGCTCGTCCATGTCGCCATATGTCCGCAAGGTGCTGGCCTTCGCGGCGGAGAAGGGCATCGAACTCGAGTTGCGGCCCCTGGGCATCGGCGATCAGGATCCCGAGTTCCGCGCGGTGAGCCCCCTCGGGAAGATCCCGGCCCTGGCCGACGGCGATTTCGGAGTCGCGGATTCGAGCGCGATCATCGCCTATCTCGACGCGCTTCGACCGGAACCGAACTTGATCCCGACCGAAGCCAAAGCGCGGGCGACGTGCGTGTGGTGGGAGGAGTTCGCCGACACCGTGCTGATGGATTGCGGCAAGGCCCTGTTCTTCAACCGCGTCGTCTCGCCCATGTTCCTGAAGCGGCCCGGCGATCTCGCAGCGGCGGATCGGGCCGAGCGGGAAATGCTGCCGCCCTTGCTCGATTATCTGGAAGGCCAGGTGCCGGATGCGGGCGGCTTCCTGGTCGAGGACCGGATCACGCTCGCCGACCTCGCGGTGGCGAGCCCGTTCGCGAATCTGACCCGGCATCTGGGCATGGACATCAGCAGCCACCCGCGCACGCTGGCCTATGTCGACGCGACCCTGGCGCGGCCGAGCCTCAATGCATGGGTCGAGAAGGAAGCCCGCTTCTTCGCCAAGGTGCGCGCGGCGGCGTGAAGGTGCGGGCCGGCCTCGCTATGCTCCTTGCCTCGGTGGCCACGGGGTGCGGATCGAGCGGGAGTGGCGGCAAGGCGGTCACGCTCAGCGAACTCACGCCACCGTTCGAGGTCGCATTGACTCTGGAAAGCGGTGAGTGCCGCGCCATGATTGTCGGCCAGACGGTCGATCGTGCGATGCTGGTGGCACGGGGGACGGAGGCGATCCGGACGTCGGTCCAGTTGCAGGAAGATCAGTTTGGCAGGGTGGACGAAGTGCCGTCCTTGCGGCTCCGCGAGCGAGCGGATTTGCCCTGGCGCTGCGTCGGCAGCGCGATCTTTCACATGGAGCGCGCCGGCTTCGCGCGACTGCTGTTCGAGCTGCCGGATGGCCGTCAGATCAAAGTCGATCTGCCGTTCGATGACCCGAACGCGCCGCCACCGCCGATCCCGCCACAGATCAACCGCATCATGATCGGGCAGACCGGTCGGCCAAGTTGGAACGGCGCGCCGGTCACGGCGGAGCAGTTGGGCCTGCATCTGCGCGAGGCCGCGGCGATGCGACCCGAGCCGGAACTCGAAATTGATCCGTCGCCGGGCACGCGGCTGGACGCTGTGATTAGTCTCTTGGCTCAGGTCCGCGACGCCGGCATCGCCACGAGCAGGTCGGACCAGCAGATGGCACCCGGTACGGTCCACGATGACATCGGCCCCTGGGGGTTTCGGTTCGTGGGACTGGAGCGTTTCGCCGGAGACTTGAAATAGGCCCGGTTTCAACATGATTCGGCGGATCGGCTTCGTCGCGGCGCTGGCACTGCTGGTCGCCGGTTGTGGCTCGGGTGCGGCCGACATCGCGGTCGATCGGGATGAGGCCCCGCCGGTCAAGGTTAGCCTGAGCATCCAGAACGGCGTGTGCCGCGCCACCCTGAATGGCGAGCCGGGTGACGGGGACGCCCTGCTGGCGCGGGCCGTGCGCGTGCTGGAAGATTTCGTCCGGATGGAGGAACTGCAATATGGAAGCGTACGGGAACTCCCCGCCGTCCTAGTGCTTGGTACGCCGGACCTGCCTTGGCGTTGCGCCGCCGGAGCGATCCATCAGGTGCAGCGCGCCGGTTTCACGCGGCTATGGTTCAGCCGACAGGCTGCTCTGCCGCTGGCCTACGATCTGCCGCTGATCCTCGAGGGGGTGGTGCGCGAGACCGACAATACGAACCGAATCGTCATCCAGGCGAACGGGAGCTTTCTTTGGAACGGTGGGTCGGCGACGGCGGAACAGGTCAGCGCGCATGTCCGGACCATGGGGACGATGCGGCCCCTTCCCCATCTCGAGATTCGGGCGGAGCCGGCGGCGCGATATGACGAGGTGCTTGCCCTGTTGGCCCAGTTACCCCCGGCTGGCATACAATTGGTCCCCGGCGAATATAGCGAGGTCGGCGTCGAATTGGCCGACCTCGAGCGCTACGCCGGAGAATTGAAATAGGCCCGTTTTCAAAATGATGCGGCGGACCGGCTTCGTCGCGGCGCTGGCGCTGCTGCTTGGCGCTTGCGGTCCGGTGGCGGCGGACAATCGGTCGAACAAGATCGCCGAGCTCTCGCTGCCGGCGGATTACGAACCACTGGCGCCGCTGACGGTCGATCTCGCCTGGCAGGGCGGAACGTGCCGGGCCGCGGTTGCGGGCGAGGCGCTCGACAGCGACCGGTTGGCCGAGCTGGCATTGCGGACGCTCGAAAATTCCGTCCGCTTCCAGGAGATCGACCGCGGGTGGGCGGAGACGCTGCCGCCGGCCGTCATTCGGATGGAGCCCGAACTGCCGTGGCGCTGCGTCGCCGGGGGGATCTATCAGCTGAGGCGGATCGGCTTCGGACGACTGCGGTTCGAGCCCCGGTCAGGCGTGCCGGTCGAGATTGACGCGCCGCTTGTCGATGGTCCGAATGAAGGACCGAGGCCGGTGAAGGCGGTCGTCATCGGCGCGGACGGATCGATCCTGTTCGATGGCGCGCGCCTTGCTCCCGAACGGCTGAGCGAAGCCTTGCGCACCTTCGCGAGGGAAAGGCCGAGAGCCATGCTTGCGATCATGCCCGCAGCGCAGACGCGCATCGGCGACGTGGTCGCCCTGCTGCTTCGGGCGCGTGAGGCTGGCGTCGAATTGACGTCTTCCGACCCGATCGGCTGGGTCGGGTTCGACTATGCCGACGGAGCTCACGAGATGGAGACGCTCAAGATTTATGCCAGCGAGCTGAAATAGGCGTTCGGAGCCCGCCTCCCGGCAAGCCGCTGGCGAGCTTGTTGATTATCGCTTAAGGCCGCGCGTTCATTCCCGGGGGCGGATTCCTTACGTGTTTCGCAAGCTGTACGACTGGACCTTGCGGCTGGCGCATCATCGCCATGCGGTGCGCAGCATGGCGGCGGTGTCGTTCGCGGAGTCGAGCTTCTTCCCGATCCCGCCGGATGTGATCCTGGTGCCGGTGGTTCTGGCCAATAGAGCGCGGGCTTACTGGATCGCGACGGTCTGCACGGTCGCCTCCGTGCTGGGCGGGATCCTGGGCTATCTGATCGGCATGTTCCTGTGGGACAGTATCGGGGTCTGGATCTCGCAGCTCTATCATCTCGAAAGCAAGATGGAGGATCTGCGCCTGCTCTATGCCGAGTGGGGTGCGCTGGTGATCCTGATCAAGGGGCTGACGCCGATCCCGTTCAAGCTGGTGACGATCGCCAGCGGCGTGTTCGCGTTCGATTTTCCGTTGTTCGTCTTGCTGGCGCTGATCACGCGCGGCTTCAGATTTTTCCTGATCGCGTTCCTGCTGAAAAGGTTCGGGGAGCCGGTGCAGGAATTTATCGAAAAGCGCCTGACGATCATCGGCTGGGTCTGCCTGATCGCCTTGATCGGCGGGTTTGCGGCGGTCGCCTGGCTGTAGCCGGCAACCGTTTCGCGGGCGTCATAACCCACGGAAAATAATAGTCTTTCTGGAACCTCGCCATCCTCTCGGCCGTTTGCGCGGCAGGGCGGCGATCAGGAGAGATGTCATGACCAATCAGAACAATCAGGACCGCAACCAGCAGCAAGGTGGCCAGCAGGGCCAGCAGGGCCAGCAGCAGCAGGGCGGCCAGCAAGGCGGCCAGCAGGGTGACAACCAGCAGCGCGACCGCCAGCAGCAGCAAGAGCAGCAGGACGGCCAGCGCCAGCAGGGCGACAACCAGCAGCGTGGTGGCCAGCAGGGCGACCAGCAGCGCTAGACCGCGCATCGACGCGAAAGCGGCCGCTCCGGGATCCTCCCGGGGCGGCCGTTTTCTTGTGCGCTTTCAAATCCGTTCGGCGGGGGTTCAACTTTTCCGGCCGATGACGCTAGGCGGTTTCGAGGGAGGCGGCCGATGCGCGGGAGCAAAGTGACGATGATCGGGCTGGGCGCCATTGCGGCCCTGGGCCTCGCCGCGCCGGCTTCGGCCCAGATTGCCGGGCGGCCGGATTATGGGCCGGTGGCGCGTGCCAATCCCTTCCTTCCCGACAGCCGCCCCGCCGGGCCGAGCGCCGCCGACGAATCCCGCAATCTGCGCGAGCGGATCGGCGCGGCGCGGGAGGCCGGGACGATCAGCCGCCGCGAGGCCAGGGCGCTGGACCGCGAGGCGCGGCTGATCGGCCGGCTGGGCTGGCGCTATGGCCGCGACGGCCTATCCGCGGCGGAGCGGGCCGAGCTGGAATTGCAGGCGGCGGCATTGCGGGCGCGCGTGAACCGGCCGCGGTGACGCTGGACCCACCGCTCGCCGAGACGCTGCGGCAGATCGCCGACGCGGCCGAGTCCGCCCAGGACGATTGGTGGCTGATCGGCAGCGCGGCGGTGGCCTTGCATGGCGGCGCGGTCGGGGCGCTGAAGGATGTCGACCTGCTGATGTCGGAGCGCGACGCGGCCGCCTTGCTGCGCCGGGCCGGGATCGAGCCGGCGGCGGGCGTGCCGGACGCCATGTTCCATTCGGCCGTGCGTGGCAGCTGGGAGGGGCCGCCGGTCCCGGTCGATGTGCTGGGCGGTTTCACCTTTGCCGCGGCGGAGGGCTGGCAAGCGCTGGCGCTGACCACGCGCGAGGCGATCGCGGTGGTGGACCGGACCGTGTACGTCCCGGCTGTGGCGGAGCTGAAGGCGCTGCTATTGAGCTTCGGGCGGGAGAAGGATCTGGCCCGGGCGGCACTGCTGGACGCTCGCGCCGCATCGGCCTGACGTTCAGAGCGGGTCGGGCGATCCGGCAAATTGTGACGCGGCGGCGAGCTGGGCCGCATGCGGCAAAGTGGTCCCGGCGGGGCGGACCCGGCGGGCATGATCCCAGACCTCGAAGCCATGGGGATGATCGAGCATCGCGGCGGCGCGCAGCACGGCCTCGTCCGACTCCGCCTCCTGGACGATGGCTCTGGCGACATGGCCACGATGATCGAGAAGATAGATGCGGTACTGGGACATGGTCCGACTCCTGCACAACGACAAGAGCGCGACGATTTGTCTCTCAGCCGCCAGCATGCCGAAGGAATGGCTGGCGATGGCCGAGTCTATAGCATGATCCGGCCGGCAAAGCACTGATCTACATCAGGAATTCTACATCAGGAATGGGCTGAGCCGGGGCGTCCGCACGGGCGGCGGCGCGGCTCAGGCGGTGCTCAGGCGGGGATGGCCTCGGCGAACAGGCTGGCGCTGCCGGGGACGAGGATCTCGCGGGTCTTCTTGAGCTTCCAGCGGGCCAGCGAGGCGTCGAACCGCTCGCGGGTATAATAACGGGCGTGGACGTTATCGAGCGGGATGCCCTTGGCCAGCTTGTGCCGCAGCTTGCGCATCCGAAGCGCGAAATGGGCATATTCGGCCGGGGCGGCGAAGGGGCGCCACCAGCGGCCGTGGAAGATCGGCTCGAAAGTCTTGGCCGCGGCCTGCACCCGCGGCTCGTACAGCCCTTGCCAGAAGATGATGCGCCCGCCGGGCTTCAGGATGCGCAAGGTCTCGGCGATGGCAGCATCCTCGTCCTCGATATGATCGAGCGAGGTGGCGAAGATGGCGACGTCGACGCTGTCATCCTTCAGCGGGATCTGCTCCGCCATCGCGCCGACCAGGCAGGGATAGTCGCGCGGCGGCGTCACGGGCAGCGGCTCCAGCCCGGCATAATGGGTGACTCCGAGTTGCTCGACATAAGCGGGCGGCGTGGGCGTGAGGCCGCAGCCGATGTCGAGAATGACCGCGTCCCGATCGAGCCCGACGGCAATGAAGCCGCCGAAAAGGTGAAGGATGGGCAATTCGGCGAGATTATATTCGTGCGACTGGTAGCGATTTTCCGCGCCGTCCTGCAGCGCCAGCCAGTCTGCCGAGCCCTGGACCTCATAGACCAGATTGCCATTCTCGCGGCTGACCGGCTCGATGTGCAGAAGTTCTTCGAACCATCCGGACATTACGGTACAGTAACATCTGAGTCTGAGGAGTCTAGAGTTGGGGTGGCCGCTTTTTAAAGTGGTTCATCTTCCTAAGTAGAATCAATCACCTAAGGGATCCGAGTGGGAATGTGTGGGAGCGTAAAGGCAGCTTCCCCCTTACCTTAGGCTTCCGGAACTTTGCAAACTTCAGAACCAGGTGGAGAAGCCCGAGTGAAGCGAGACTGGTGGGGTGAGCTAGAAGCGTATTTTGGCGAGAACCCTCGCTTCCAGACCGTCGAAACCGCCTTCAGCCCCGAGGGAGCCTTTGCCTTGCTTGCCGAACTTCGCCGAGAGGGCATGTCGTGGGAACAGTTCAGTTTCTGGGCCGACCTCTACCTACGCGAGCAGCGCCTCGTGCCAGAATATATGCCTCAGCATATTAAGCACATGGAGGCGCTATTTCGCCCGTGGCTTGGATAGCTCTCGACGTGCTTGGAATCGATATAATGTCCAAAATATTTGACACCTGTTCGAATCGCACTTATCCGCCTGTCAAATATCTTTGACAGGAGGTTGTGGTCATGGGGTTTCGGGAAAAGTCGGCCTGGGTGATGGCGGTCGTGCTGGGCGGGGCGGGGCTTTGGTATCTGAGCCTGGTCGTCGGGGCGTGGCGGGAGCTGGGGACGGCGCCGCCGGCCTGGCTGGTGGTGCCCTTCATCATCCTGGTGGTGATCGCCTCGATCATCTCGCAGGTCGTGCTGGCGATCAGCGACCCGAAGAATGCCGAGGCCGCGGCCGACGAGCGGGAGCGGCCGATCATCCACCAGGCGGGCAATTGGTCGGGGCTGGTGCTGGGCTTCGGCGCGGTCACGTCGCTTTTGCTCTATCTGGGCCATGCCGACGGCAATCTGCTGTTCCACAGTGTGATGGGCAGCCTGATCGTCTCGTCAGTGGCCGAGGAAGTGTTGCAGATCATCCTGCTGCGGCGGGCCTGAGGTGGGCAAATCGCCACCGCCGATCACCAACCGGGTTCGCGACCTGCGCGAGGCGGCGGGGATGAGCCAGGCCGCCTTGGGCGAGGCGATCGGCGTGACCCGGCAGACCGTGATCGCAATCGAACAGGGCCGCTATTCGCCGAGCCTGGAAAGCGCCTTCCGCATCTCCCGATTGTTCGGGGTGGGGGTGGAGGATGTCTTTGGCTGGGGAGGCGACCAGGCCTGAACGAACGAACCGTATCGGTAAAATAGCGCTTGACAGCGTCACGCTGATTCGGTAAATATTACGAAGCTCAGGAAGTGCGCCGAGTCGGGATCGCCCGGTGAGGCAGCCGCCGGGGCAGGCGATCCGGCCGCAGCAGGATCGGACGGAATTCAAGAAGGCCGGCGCGGCATTGTCGCGACCGGCCTTTTTGCTGGCCGGGAGAGATGACATGGCGCGAGACGATCCGGGGTCCGCGGGCGCGGACGCGGGCGGAGAGCCGATGCGGCCGCGGCGGAGCCTGCGCTACAATGTGCAACGCCGAGCGACCTTCGTTCGGGTGCTCGCGGAAAGCTATGACATCGAGGCGGCGCTGCTGGCAGCGGAGCTGACCTGGCACGAAGTGACCGAATTGCGGGTTCGCCATCCGGACTTCGCGGCGCGGATCGACGAAGTGATCGTCGCGGGCTTCGACCGGCTGGAAGCGGCCTTTCTGCGGGTGGCCACTGCCGCGCTGGCGGCGGAGAAACCGGACCTGAACCTGGTGCAGGCGGTGCTGAAATTGCGCCGGCCGGCGCGCGCGGTGGCGGCCCCGGCGCGGCCGTCGGCCAAGGAAGAGGCGGCCCGCAAAGGCCGGATCGAGACGATCCTGAACAAGCTCGCGCAGCTCCATGCCGCGCGACCGGGAGGTGGCGGCGATGGACGCGATGAAGCTGATCCTGGCGCTCCGCACCGAACTGGAAGCGAGTGACCCCGCGCGGCTGGGCGACGTGGAGGCGCAGGTGGATCGGGAACTCCCGGCCGCCCCGCTTTGGCGCCCCCATGCCGGGCAGATCGCGCCCGAAGGCGATTGGCGGACGTGGCTGATCCTGGGCGGCCGCGGCTTCGGCAAGACTCGGGCCGGGGCGGAATGGGTGAGCCAGCTGGCGCGGGTGCGGCCGGGGCTGCGGGTGGCGCTGGTCGGGGCATCGATCGACGAGGTGGCGGCGGTGATGGTGCGCGGCCGCAGCGGGCTGATGGCGGTGGCTCGGCCGGAGGAGGACGTGACCTTCTATCCGTCGCGGCGGCTGGTCGAGTTCGGGCGCGGGGCGCAGGCCTATCTCTATTCGGGCGAGAAGCCGGACAAGTTGCGCGGGCCCGAACATCATGTCGCCTGGGTGGACGAACTGGCGAAATTCGCCTGGCCTCAGGAGACGTGGGACAATCTGTTGCTGGGGCTCCGGCTCGGAGATTTGCCGCAGGTGCTGGTGACGACGACGCCGCGGCCGATCGGGCTGGTGAAGAGGCTGGCGGCGGACCCGATGGTGCGGGTGACCGGCGGGGCGACGGCGGACAATCCGCATTTGCCGGCGGCGTTCGTGGACGAGGTGACGGCGCGCTACGGCGGGACGCGGCTCGGGCGGCAGGAATTGCTCGGGCAGATCGTCGAGGATGTCGAGGGGGCGTTGTGGACTCGGGCGCTGGTGGAACGGTGCCGGGTCCTTCGAGACGCGCCTTCGACGGGCTCAGTCGCTCCTCAGGATGAGCGGATCCAGCGCATCGTCATCGGGGTGGATCCGCCGGCCTCGGCGGGCGGGGATGCGTGCGGGATCGTCGTGTGCGGCGTGGGCGCGGATGGCGTGGCTTATGTGCTGGCGGATCATTCGGTGACGGGCTTGTCGCCGGAGGGCTGGGCGCGCTGCGTGGCGGCGGCGGCCGAGTCGCACCAGGCGGACCGGGTGGTCGCGGAGGCGAACCAGGGCGGCGAGATGGTGGCGAGCGTGCTCAAGGCGGCGGATTGCGCGCTGCCGGTGCGGCTGGTCCATGCCCGGCGCGGCAAGGCGGCGCGGGCGGAGCCGGTCGCGGCCCTGTTCGAGAGCGGCCGGGCGAAGTTTGCGGGGGCGTTTCCGGAGCTTGAGGATGAGCTTTGCGGGCTGCAGATCGGCGGTGGCTATGCGGGGCCGGGACGATCGCCGGACCGGGCGGACGCGATGGTCTGGGCGCTGACGGAATTGATGCTGCGGGGCAGGGGCGAGCCAAGGGTGCGGGGGTTGTGAGGCGGGCTAGATAAGGCGGAGGACGGCCGCCGATCCCAAAATCCAAAGGACCAGCGCCAGGCCCAGGAAGGTGATGCTGCCGCGGTACGAGCCGGGTTTGGCGATGCGCGCCGCGGCGAAGTCGTGGGTTGCTGGCTGGGTCGTGCTTCGCCAGCCACCCGCGAACCCAACTGCGTTCACGGCGAGCAATGTCGCCCCCATCAGGAGGTTGCGTTCGACTTGCCCGTCCTTGGCTGAATAGAGCAGCGCAATCAAAATGGCCCAGAATGCGGCGAGGCTGATCGCGCCGACCCAAAAATGCATGCGGCTCGTGCGGCTTGAGACAGGCGGTCCAAACCAGCCGCGGAGAACCTTCACCGCGGATATCGCAAGAATGACAGCGGCAAGCACAATCATCGCCGCTTCGGCGATGGCCGGGTTCACGCTTGTCGTCTCAGCTCAGGATGAGCCCGCGCCAGGGGGGATCGCGGACGATGTCGGCGAGCACCCAGGCGAGGATGGCGAGCATGCCGAGCCAGAAGGCGAACAGGAGGAGCTGCAGCAGGACGCGGCCGATCGTGTTGCCGCTGCCGAGCACGCGGCCTTCCTGCACCGCCGCGACGCCGTGGCCGAGGCTGAAGAGGAAGACGGGCGCGACGATGATCGCGGTGGCGCGCGGGTCGCCATAGCTGATCAGCAGGCCGGCGAGCGCCCACAAAGCGGGCACGATGAGCAGTTCGAGCCAGTAGCTGGCCGGCTTTTCGCGGCGCATCGCCTCGCGGCCCGACAAGGGGGCGAGGCCGGAAATGAGCGCGAACAAGGTGAGACCGGCGGTGCCGGCATAGACGAAGGTGCTGAACCAGAATTCGTAGGTCCAATATTCGGGGTTCATCGCGGCGCTCCCTTCCCGCCGGGTCTAACCGGGCCCGAAGAGGCGAGGCAAGCGCCACGTGCGGGAATGAGGATGAAGGGAGCGAGAGGGATAGGGTGGTTCTGTCGCAGGGGTGCTTCGGGCCGGGCTGGCTAGAGCGGGACGGCGTATCGCCCGTCCACGGCTCTCAGGATGATCAAGATCAGGCAGAGGCAGCCCAAAATGACGTGCAACACCGCGAAGCCGGTTTGCGGACGGGGCGGTTCGCTGATGGTGGCGAATTCATATTTGGACAGGCTGGACTTCCGCCCCCACTCTCGCCGCGGCCGAAGCGCCAGGACGACGTTTCCCGCGCAGATGAGGAGCCAGACCGAGTCCCGCGCGATCGGATGTTCGCGGTGGAAGAGGAAGGCCTGGAACAGGATCGGGATCAGATAGAGCGCGCAATAGGCCGCGAAGCGGAGCGGCTGCGCCCGGACCCTTACGACCGGGCCGATCGGGAGCGCGACGCCTTTCACGAGGAACATTGCCAGCAGGATCGGCGCGGCCACGAAGAGTGACACGCTCATTGTAGCTTCGAACGACATGGGAGCAGGATAGCATGAGATGGTTTGGCCGGAAGGCCGCTTCGGAGGCTCCGGGGCGGCCTTTTCTATTGGGTGCTGCCTGGGGTTCGGGCGGGGAGCTTTGGCCTCGGTCCTACGAGGGGCAGGTGCGGGAAGCGTATCTCGGCAATGCGGTGGCGCAGAGGTGCGTAAGGCTGGTGAGCGAGGCGGTTGGGTCGGTGGTGGTGGATGCCGCCATGGCCCCTCCACCATCGGCTGGCGCCGATGGTCCCCCTCCCCATGCGCTGCGCGCACAGGGAGGATTGGTGACGGCGGCTCTGCTCGAGGCGGCGGCGACGCATTTGCTGCTGCATGGCAATGCGTTTCTGCAGGTGGGGCTGGATGCGCGGGGCGAGCCGGGAAGGCTGTTCGCGCTTCGGCCGGAGCGGGTGAAGGTGGTGGCGGATGCGGGCGGGTGGCCGGTCGCTTATCGCTACCGGGCCGGAGCGGCGGAGCGGGTCTATGCGGCCGACGCGGTGGTGCATGTGCGCAGCCCGCATCCGCTCGACGATCATTATGGGCTGGGCTGCCTGGGCGCGGCGGCCGCGGCGGTGGCGGTGCACAATGCGGCGGCGCGGTGGAACAAGGCCTTGCTGGACAATGCGGCGCGGCCGAGCGGGGCGCTGGTTTACGATCCGGGCGACGGATCGGTGCTGGCCCCGGCGCAATATGAAAGGCTGAAGGCGGAGATGGCGGCGGAATTTGCCGGATCGGGCAATGCCGGGCGGCCGATGCTGCTGGAGGGCGGGCTGAAATGGCAGGCGCTGAGCCTGTCGCCGGCGGACATGGACTTCGTCGAGATCAAGGCGGCGGCGGCGCGGGAGATCGCTTTGGCGTTCGGGGTGCCGCCGATGCTGGTCGGGCTGCCGGGCGACAATGCTTATGCCAATTATCGCGAGGCGGTGCGGAGCCTGTGGCGGCTGACCGTGCTGCCGATGGCGGGGAAGATCTTGGACGCGATTGGCGAGCGGCTGGGGTGCAGGCTGGCGGTGGATATCGACCAGGTGAGCGCGCTGCACGCGGACCGGGCGGAATTGTGGGCGCAGGTGAGCGCGGCGGATTTCCTGACGACCGAAGAGAAGCGGGAGATGTTGGGGTTTGTGAGGGACAGGCCCTCACCCTCCCACTCGGCTGCGCCGAGCGGGCCCCTCCCTCTCCCTGAAGGGAGAGGGGTGTGATGACCGACAAGGCGATGGTGGCGCAGTTGATGCGGCAGGCGGAAGGCGAGGGGGCGGCTTTGGTGACGCTCCGGGCGCTGGTCGAGGAGGCGAGCGAATTGGGGGCGGACCGGGCGCTGACGACGCTTGGCCTCAGCGATCCCAGGGCGCGGCGCGACATGGATGAATTGCGCGAGCTGCTGCAGGCCTGGCGCGACGCGAAAAAGAGCGCGTGGGCGGCGGTGGTGACCTGGGCGGTGCGGATATTGCTGGCCCTGCTGGTGCTCGGCATGGCGGTGAAGATGGGGCTGTTCACGTCGGTGACGGGGTGAGCAGGGTGCCGATGAAAGTGGTACTTTCATCGGGTTGCCCCTCCACCCCTCGCTTCGCGAGCGGTCCCCCTCCCCATCCGGCAAAGCCGGCCAGGGAGGATAAGGAGGTGAGGTTCGCCGGTTACGCGGCGGTGTTCGATCGGGTGGATCAGGGCGGCGACGTGATTGCGGCCGGGGCGTTCGGGCGA
Organism: Pseudomonadota bacterium; assembly: GCA_023424095.1. Classification (GTDB taxonomy): domain Bacteria; phylum Pseudomonadota; class Alphaproteobacteria; order Sphingomonadales; family Sphingomonadaceae; genus Allosphingosinicella. The sequence continues at coordinate 26,422 of JAFAEG010000050.1, forward strand.
TTGCCGGCGGCAGTGCCCTTGTTGTGGGAGCATCGCGCGGGGGCGCCGATCGGTATGGTCGAGCGGGTGGCGCAGGACCGGCGCGGGCTGCGGGTGATCGGGCGGGTCAGCGACGCGCGGGCGGCGAGGCTGCTGCGCGACGGGGCGCTCGACGGGCTGAGCTTCGGCTATCGGGTGACGGGCGCGGAGGGTTCAGGGCCGCGGCGGCTCACCGGGCTGGAGCTGGTGGAGGTGAGCCTGGTGGCGTTTCCGATGCAGAAGCTGGCGCGGGTGCATGCGATTGCGCCGCCGGCCGCTGGGTGAGATCGGGCAGGGTGTAATTGCCGTAATAATAGAAAAGCAGGCCGATCAGCGCGGCCATGGGCAGCAGGTTCGCCCAGAAATTGCGGGTGAAAATCGGCGCGAGATGGAGCGCGACAAGCAGGATGTTGAGGATCGCCCATTCGGTCATGCCCACGCCCCAGCCGGTGACGAAAGCGGCGTTGAGGAACATCGGCAGCTCGACCAGCAGGGCGTAGCCCGCGAGCTGACCGGCGAGGAGGCCGAGGATCCATTTTTTCCGGTCGTGGAAATAATCGTCGAGCGAGTCCCATTCGGTGGCGCTGCGCGGCACGGCCATCACCGCGGCGACGAAATAGGCGACCGCGACGAGCGCGGGGACGAGCAGGCCGAACAGATTGAGCGGCGCGCCGCGCAGCTTCATCCAGGCGTCGAGGAAGGTGACGATGATCTCGAGGAAGATCAGCGCGCCAACGGTCGGCGTGAGCCAGCCCCAGACCGGCCGCTGCGGGGCGCGGAGCAGATTGGCATAGCCCAGCATCAGCTCCGCCAGCGCGAAGCCGAGCAGCAGGCTGTAGATGGTGAAGAAGAATTCGAAGGCGTCCATGCGGGCGTTAGATTGGAAGCCTCGACCGGGATCAAGTCCGGGTGGTGGGATCGGCGTAACGTAGCTCGCCGCATCTGGCGTCGGCGAGGCTGAAGGTGAGGCCGGCCAGCGCGCCGCCGAGCAAATAGATGGGCAGGATCGCCGGATCGAAGCGTTCGCCGCTGAGGCCGATGCCAATGCCGCGCGACCAGTCGGCGGGCAGGAAGGCGAGGAGCAGGAACATGGCGAGCGCGCCGAGGGCCGCGTCGGCGGCGGTGCGCAGGGCACGGGGCATGGGCGCGAGGCGGGTGCCGAGGAAGAATGCGGCGGCGAGGGCGGCGAAGGTGAGCTTGGCGAACGGCCCGATCTCGTCGGTCATGTGCCAGGTCGCGGCGAGGATGCCGTTCGGGGTGCCGGGAGGCGCGAGGCCGAAGGCGGCGATCAGGGCGCTGGGCACGTAGATGGCGACGACCCAGCCGAAGATCATGCCGAGAAACAGGCAGCGCGGGCGGAAGCGGCGGTGCGGGCGATAGGGTTCGAACTCCATAGGGCGGCTTAGGAAGAAGGCAGGTTCCATTGCAACGGTGCAAACGTGCCCCGCACGTTTGCAGCCATGTCCGCGGGACATGGCGACCGTCGCAATCAAGTCCGGGATGACGGGTGTGCAAGGGCGGCTTCGGGCCGCCTTTTTCTTTGGGTGAAGAGGAGAGGGTGAATGGTTGAGGTGATCGAGAATCTGGAAGGCTCGTTCGAGGCGCTGGAGGCCGAGCATGTCGAGGCGGAGGCGTTGCGGGCGGAGGTTGCGGCGCTGACGGCGCGGGTGGCGGCGAGCGAGCGGCCGGTGCTGAGCGGGGCGAAGAGCGAGGCGTCGCCGTTCGTGGAGCGCTATTTGCGCAAGGGGCTCGAGCATGGCGTCGAGCTGAAGGCGATGTCGGGCGCGACCGATGCGGCCGGCGGCTATGCGGTGCCGGAGGAGATCGACGCGGCGATCGAGCGGACGCTGTCCGCGATCTCGCCGATCCGGGCGATTGCGAGCGTCGTGAAGGTGGGCAGCGCCGGCTATCGCAAGCTGGTGACGAGCGGCGGGACGCCGTCGGGCTGGGCGAGCGAGACCGGGGCGCGGGCGGAAACGAATTCGCCGGTCTTCCATGAGGTGGCGCCGCCGTCGGGGCATCTGTTCGCCAATCCGGCGGCGAGCCAGGCGATGCTGGACGACGCCGCGTTCGACGTCGAGGCGTGGCTGGCGGACGAGATTGCGCGGGAATTTGCGCGGGCCGAGGGAGCGGCCTTCGTTTCCGGCAACGGCACGAACAAGCCGAAGGGCTTCCTGGCCGCGACCACGACGGATGAAGTGGACGGAGTGCGGGCGTTCGGGACGCTGCAATTCCTGAAGACCGGGGCGGCCGGGGCGTTTCCGGGGAGCAATCCGCAGGACAAGTTGATCGACCTCGTGCAGGCCTTGCGCGCGCCCTACCGGCAGGGGGCGGTGTTCGTGATGAACAGCGCGACCGCGGCGCGGATCCGCAAGTTCAAGACGACGGACGGCGCCTTCCTGTGGCAGCCGGGTTTGGTGTCCGGGCAGCCGGATACTCTGCTCGGCTATCCTTTGGTCGAGGCCGAGGACATGCCGGACGTGGCGACCGACGCGCTGTCGATCGCGTTCGGCAATTTCCGCGCCGGCTATCTGATCGCCGAGCGGCAGGAGACGCAGATCCTGCGCGATCCGTTCACCAACAAGCCGTTCGTGCATTTCTACGCGACCCGGCGCGTGGGCGGGCAGGTGATGAACAGCGAGGCGATCAAGCTGCTGAAGTTCAGCGCCTGACCCGTTCCGCTCGCGCAAGCGCGCGAGCGGCCCCACCCCCAAGCTGCGCATGGTCCCCCACCCCCCCAAAAGCAGGGGGGGGTTT
>JAFAEG010000150.1 GCA_023424095.1 Pseudomonadota bacterium
CCACCGGCGGGTCTCGGCACGCCCGGCACGCCACCGCCACCGCCACCAGGTGCGCCGCGCCCGCCGGCCCGGCGCCTCAAACTGCCCATGCTTCCGCTCCTAGCCCTGGCGTTCGGTCTCGTCCTGCTGGCCGCCGCCTGGACCACGCGCTGGACGCCGGGCGAGCCGCGCGCCAGAGAGCAAGCGGCGCGCTTCACCGTCGATATTCCCGCCGACCGTCAGCGCGTGATCAACAATTGGGAGCGCTTCTTCATCTGCTACGATCTCGCCGGCGACCCCCGCATCGTCGATCTGACCCTGCGCGCCAATCAGCGCGCCACCGGCACGCTCGATTTCCCCGTCGAGAAGGTGATCGTCGAGTTGCCCTCCGCCAATGCCAGCGCCGAACCGCTGTCGAGCGGCGGCGAGGAGGAATTGGTCGCCGCCAAGAATGATGTGCTCGGCGCGGCGGTGCCCGAACGGATGGCGGCAATCCGCCAGCAATGCGGGGCCTGATGAACGACGACCTCACCCCCCTGCCGGCGGGCAGCGCGAGCCTTGGCGGCATCGAGTTTGACGATGTGGCCTTCGTCGGCCGGGTCGGCGACGGCCTCATTTACACCGCGCGCCTCGACGGTCAGCCCGTACGCCTGCGCGAATATGCGCCAGCGGGGAGCGTGCAGCGGCGCGCGGACCATGGCCTGGAGCCCGCTGACGAAAAATTTGCCGCGGCCTGGACCGATGGGCAGGCACGCTTCCTTGCCCAGGCAAAGGAGCTTGCCACCCTCCGGCACCCCGCTTTCCCCCGCATCGTCCACGCCTTTGCGAGCGAGGAGCCGGATCGCGGCGCCTTTCTCGTCACCCGTCCGGCCGATGCGCCGCTCGCGGCCGCCCTCGGCGCCGGCCCGGCGCTTCCGCCCGAGCGAATCATGCGCATCGCCGACGAACTGGCCGAGGCACTGGCCCTGGCGCACGCGCGGGGCGTGACCCATCTCGACCTCGCCCCCGAAACCGTCTCGATCGAGACCGGTCGCGTCGCACTGACCGACTTCGCGATCGACAACCGCGCCTTCATCGCCCTGCTCGGCCGTCAGGACGGGCTGGTCCGCCCCGGTTTCAGCCCCATCGAGCGGGCCGACGCGACCGCCGCCGAGCCGCTCGGTCCGCCGACCGACATCTATGCGGCCTCCGCCTTGCTCTATCGGTTGATCGAAGGCCGCGACCCGGCGCCATGGGAAGAACGCTTCCGCGACCCCGGGCTCTCGGCCCTGCCCGACCGCGATCCCTATCCGCCCGCTTTCCTCGCCGCGATCCGCCGCGGCATGGCGATCGAGCCCGGCGACCGCTTCCCGGACGCGCAATCGTGGCGCGCCGCGATGGCGCTGCCGGGTGCCGCGCCTGCGGCCATGAGCCTGGACAAGGCGCCGGCGCCTTATCCCCCGCCAGGCTATCCGCCCGCTGCACATCCGCCGATGCCGACCGCCAATTGGCTGGTGCCGCTGCTGGTCGCCCTGATCCTCATCGCCTTGGCCGGATTGGGTTACATCGCCTACGCGCAGGGCTGGTTCGAACGCTCGGACGCCCCTGTCACCAACACCGTCATTCCTGCGCCCGCGCCTAGGCCGGTGCCCACCCCCGCCCCGGTCGATCCGGGCCCGCCCTTCCTCACGATCGGCTCCTCCGTTGCCGGCCGGCTGACCGCCAGCGACACGCGCAACGGCGCCGGCCAATATGCCGACAGCTTCGTGTTCGACGCCCGCGGCGGCGAGCGGCTGGAGATCAGCTTGTCCTCGTCCGATTTCGATCCGGTGCTCCGGATCAGCGGCCCCGGTCTTTCCGAAAGCAATGACGACGATGCCGAGAGCGGCGGGCTGAACAGCCGGCTGGAAGTCACCTTGCCGCGCGCGGGACGCTACACCATCACCGCGACCACCTACGACCGCGACGAAACCGGCGCCTATCTCCTGCAGGTCGCCGCCGCCCCGCCGGAACTGGTCAAGCCCGACGATGTCACCACCCTGGACCTCAGCAGCGGAGCGCGTCTCTCCGGACGCTGGCGCAATGAAAATGACCCGGCCTGCGACAACCCCGCGGTGAATATCGTCGCCGGCGATCGGCTGATCTCGCGGATCGGCCGGCAGATCCACACGCATCGCATCGTCGAGACCGACGGCGACATCCTCCGCACGGAGGCGACCGACGGCCGAGCTGCAGGCCGCGCCTTCGTCTTCCAGCTCTCCTCGGATGGCGAGAGCTATGAGGTCGAGGGCGAGACCTGGCTGCGTTGCCGGACCTGATCGGACGAGAATCTATTTGCGGCCCTACCGGCCCCTAGCATAGTGAACATGCACGTCCGCTCGGCCCTGTTTCGGCTCGCGCTTTTATCTTCTCCAAGAGGTGGTCAATGGAGCTTCAGCAGGGTGGCAATACCGGCGTCGGAAGCGGACCGCTTGCGATTGCCGTGGAACTTAACCCGCCGTCCGGCTCCGAAGTCGATGTTTCCGCTTATCTGCTGGCCGAGAATGGCAAGGTTCGCGGCGACCATGACATGGTCTTCTACAATCAGAAGGAAGGTGGCGGCGGCGCGGTGCGGCTGAGCCAGCAGGGACCGTCCGGCACCACCTTCGAGGTCGATCCGTCGCGGCTTCCGGCCGACATCGCCAAAATCGTTTTCTGCGCCACGCTCGACAAAGGCACGTTCGGCGGCGTTTCCAACGCCCGCATCATCGTGCGCGGCGGCGGCGCGGATGTCGCCAGCTACGCCCCGCAGCTCGCCGGCGCGAGCGAAGCAGCGATGACCTTCGGCGAACTCTACAGGCGCAACAATGAGTGGAAATTCCGCGCGGTCGGGCAGGGCTTTAATGGCGGGCTCGGCCCGCTCGCCCGCTCCTACGGCGTGGTGGTGGACGAGCCCGCAGCGGCACCGCCGCCCCCACCGCCTCCGCCACCTCCGCCTCCGCCTCCGCCTCCGCCTCCACCGGCCGCTCCCCCGCCACCGCCGGCCGCGCCGGTCAGCCTCTCCAAGGTGACGCTCGACAAGCCGGGCCAGTCGGTCAGCCTCGAAAAGCGCGGCGGCTCGTTCGGCGAGATTGTCGTCAACCTGAACTGGACACGCGGGAAGAAGGGCTTCTTCGGCGGCGGCGGGATCGACCTCGACCTCGGCTGCCTGCTCGAACTCGCCAACGGCCAGAAGGGCGTCGTGCAGGCGCTCGGCAATGTCTTCGGCAGCTATTACGACCCGCCCTTCATGCAGCTGGACGGCGATGATCGCACCGGCGACGTGTCGAAGGGCGAGACGCTGCGCATCAATGGCGCGATGTGGAACGAGATTCGCCGCCTTGCCATCTTCGCCAACATCTACGAAGGCGCGCCGAACTGGTCATCGACCGATGGCGTGGTGACCGTCACCATGCCGGATCAGCCGCCGATCGAAGTACGCATGACCGAGGGGCGCAACGACAAGCGCCTGTGCGGCGTGGTGCTGATCGAAAATGACCGCGGAACGCTGAAGGCGACGCGGATCGTCCGTTACTACCGCGACCAGAGCGAACTGGATCGTGACTATAATTGGGGCCTGCGCTGGGTTGCCGGCAGCAAGGACTAACTGGGGAGAAACCGGGTGATCCGGAAATATTACACAGGGTCGATCATCTTCACCCTGATCTGCATGGGCCTGGCCGTCTGGCTCGGCTTCTCGCTGCACAATGGCGACTGGCTCGGCATGCTCAGCGTGCTTTGGATCGTGTTCGTCCTCAGCATCCTGGAAGTCTCCCTGTCGTTCGACAATGCGGTCGTGAACGCCACCGTGCTGCGCGACATGGACGAGAAGTGGCGCCGCCGCTTCCTGACCTGGGGCATCGCCATCGCCGTGTTCGGCATGCGCATCGTCTTCCCGGTCGCGATCGTTTCTATCGCAGCGCAGCTCGGCCCGATCGAGGCCGTCCGCATGGCGGCTGGCGATCCGGAGCGATACCAGCACATCATCGAAGGCGCCCATGTCGGCATTGCCGGCTTCGGCGGTGCCTTCCTGGCGATGGTCGGCCTCAAATTCTTCTTCGATTCCGACAAGGAAGTGCACTGGATCGGGGTGATCGAGAAATATCTCTCGAAGCTCTCCAGCGTCCCGGCGGTCGAAATTGCCGTCCTCCTCGCGGGCATGTGGGCGATTTCCAGCACGCTGCCGCTGGAAGACGCCAACACCTTCCTGGTCGCGGGCATTGCCGGCCTTCTGACCTTCATCGGCGTCGAGGCGATCGGCGAGCTGCTGGAAGGTGAAGAGGACGTCATCACCGGCCAGGTGGTGCGCTCCGGCGCGGCCTCCTTCCTCTATCTGGAAGTGCTCGACGCCAGCTTCTCGTTCGACGGCGTGATCGGCGCCTTCGCGCTCTCGAACAACATCTTCATCATCGCCATCGGCCTCGGCGTAGGCGCGATGTTCGTGCGTTCGATGACGATCATGCTGGTCGATAAGGGCACATTGTCCGAATATCGCTACCTTGAGCATGGCGCCTTCTGGGCGATCATCGCCTTGGCCGTGATCATGCTGACCTCGGCCAACCCGAACTGGCATTTCCCGGAGACGATCACCGGCCTGATCGGTGCGGTGTTCATCGGCCTCTCCTTCTGGTGGTCGGTGCGGCACAACCGCAACCACCCGGAGGGAGACGCCGAGCCGGTGCTGCCGACCGGCGCCGCCGGCCCGACCGACTCCAAGCCCGCCTGATCAATCTCACCTCGCAAGGAGAACATCATGTCCATCAGTCTGAACAAGGGCGCCAATCTCAGCCTTACGAAGGAAGCGCCCGGCCTGACCAAGATCCTCGTCGGTCTCGGCTGGGACACGCGCTCCAGCGACGGTCAGGATTTCGATCTCGACGCCAGCGCCTTCCTGCTGAAGGAAGGCGACAAGGTCCGCTCCGACGCCGACTTCATCTTCTACAACCAGCTGAAGTCGACCGACGGCTCGGTCGAGCACACCGGCGACAATCTGACCGGTGAGGGCGACGGCGACGACGAGACGGTCAAGGTCGACCTTTCCCGCGTCCCAGCCGATGTGCAGAAGATCTCGGTCGCGGTCACCATCCATGACGCCGACACCCGCCGCCAGAATTTCGGCATGGTCACCAACGCCTTCATCCGCGTCGTCAACGAAGCCAACAATGGCGAACTGGCCCGCTACGACCTCAGCGAAGACGCCTCGACCAACACCGCGATGATCTTCGGCGAACTCTATCGCCACGGTGCGGAGTGGAAATTCCGCGCGGTCGGCCAGGGCTTCGACGGCGGCCTCGGCCCGCTTGCCCGCAATTTCGGCGTCAACATCTAACCTGCAAGGCAAGGAGCCAGTTCAATGGGCGTGTCACTCTCCAAGGGCGGCAATATCAGCCTCAGCAAGGAAGCCCCGGGCCTGACGACGGTCCGGGTCGGGCTCGGCTGGGACACCCGCGTCACCGATGGCGGCGCGTTTGATCTCGACGCCAGCGCCTTCGTTCTGAACGCGCAGGGCAAGGTCCGTTCGGACGCGGACTTCATCTTCTACAACAACAAGAATGGTGCCGGCGGCTCGGTCGTCCACCAGGGCGACAACACGACCGGCGAGGGCGACGGCGATGACGAGGTCGTCATGGTCAAGCTCAGCACGCTGCCCGCGGACGTTTCGAAGGTCAGCTTCGGCGTGACCATCCACGAGGCCGACAGCCGCCGCCAGAATTTCGGCATGGTGAGCAATGCCTTCATCCGCGTCGTCAACGATACCGGCGGCACCGAAATCGCCCGCTTCGACCTGTCGGAAGACGCCTCGACCAACACGGCGATGATCTTCGGAGAACTCTACCGTCACGGCGACGAGTGGAAGTTCAAGGCGATCGGCCAGGGCTTCGACGGCGGCCTCGGCCCGCTCGCGCGCTCGATGGGCGTGAACGTCTGACTCTTTGTCTCCTCTCCGGGACTGCCGGAGAGGAGACAGACCGCGCGGACGCATCGCAATGCCCACCATCTGGTTCAACCAGGGCTATTCGGTCGTCCGCGACGCGATCCTGCTGATCCGCGAGGGTGCCGAGGCGGCGGGGGTCGGTGACCTGCGCCTGCTCGCCTCGCATGCCGATTCCTCCGCGACGGTGCTGGAAAGCGCCGACCTCGGCTTCCTCGAACCCGCCTTCGATCGCTCGACGCCCGAGGGCGAGGCCGCATACGCCCGCTGGTGCGCCGAACGCTGCCTCGAACTGGGCGTCGACCTGTTCGTCGTGCAGGGCGGCCAGCATGCGGTCGCGAGCCATCTCGACCTGTTCCCCGCGACGACCCGCGTCGCCCTCCCCGCGTCCGCCGAACGGCTCGCCGCGATCCATGACAAGGGCGCATTCTACACCGTCGCGGTCGACGCCGGCCTGCCCATGCCCTGGACCCGGAGCGTGGCCGATCTCGCCGAGTTCGACGATGCGATCGAGGCGCTCGCCGCGCTCGGTCTCCAACCCTGCGTGAAGCCGCGCGAAGGCGTGTTCGGCGCGGGCTTCTGGCGGCTCGATCCGCAATACGGCCTGCTCGATGCGTTGATGGGCGGCGACCGGCGGCGGGTCTCGGTCGAGGTGATGCGCGAGGCAATCATGCGCTCGGCCGCGCCAGTGCGGCTGCTCGCGATGGAATATCTGCCCGGGCCGGAATGGAGCCTGGACTGCGTCTGCGAAGACGGCGCGCTGATCGCCGGTGTCGCCCGCCGCAAACGCGGCCGCGTGCAGGAGCTCGAGGTGGACGGCCCGATCTTCGGCCTGGCGCGCGACGCCGTCGCCCTGTTCAGCCTGTCCGGCCAGATCAACGTCCAGTTCAAGGCGGCCGATGCCGACGGCGGCGACCCTCGCCTGCTGGAGATCAACCCGCGGATGAGCGGCGGCATGGCCCGCACCCGCTTCGCCGGTGTGAACCTGCCCTGGACCCACGTGGCGCTCCTGCTCGGCCTGCCGCTCCCTGACCAGCGGCCCGAAGGTGGGGCCATCATTGCCACACAGGAAACCGGCTTCACCGTTCGTGGTCAGGCCCGCGAGGTGAGCCATGCCTGATCTCGTCTCCGGCCAGCGCGTCGAACTGTCGCAGCCCGTGCTCGAGCTGCGGATCGAAAGCCCACGGCTCGACCAATATGGCCGCTCGCTCGGCGCCCTGCTGGTCGGGGTCGACCGCAACAAGCAGATCCCCGCCGATTTCGCGCCGATCGACATCGAGCAGCGCGAGATGCGCCCCGGCGCCGGCTTCGGCCCGCATGGCGAAGTGCGGCTCGATCTCGCCGCGCTGCCGACGCAGGTCGAGCGGCTCTATCTGATCCTCTTCTTCGCCCACGGTGGCAGCAACGCCCAGAGTTTGCGCGATTTCGAGCGGATCACCCTGGTCGCCGAACCGCATCGTTTCACCGTCGATCTCGGTGGCCGCGACGACAATGCTCTGGTCTTCGCCGAAATCTACCGACGCGGCGATGGCTGGCGGATGTCCGCCAATGGCCAGGGCTTCGTCGGCGGCGTCGGTGCGCTGCAATCGGCGTTCGGCCTCCACTTCCCGATCCCGCCGCGTTCGGAGCGGCCCTTGCCGCCGGGCCCCGGCCATGACGATCGCGGCCAGGACCGCCGCCCGACGCCCGGCACCACCTACACCGGCAGCGGCTTCGCGGTGGATGCCCAGCACATCCTCACCAACGCCCACGTGATCGAGGGGATGAGCCGGGTCGACGTCGCCAATGAGAAGTTCAGCGCCGCCGCCGAAATCGTCTTCGTCGATCCGCGCAACGACATCGCGCTCCTTCGCGTCACCGGCCAGCCCCTCCCCGCCGCGGCTTCTTTCCGCGAAGGCTATGACATCCACCTCGGCGAGGATGTGATCGTGCTGGGCTTCCCGCTGCAGGGTCTGCTCGGCTCCGGCCCGCAGGCGACTGCCGGTAATGTCTCCGCGCTCTGTGGCATCGGCAACGACACCAGCGTCATGCAGTTCAGCGCGCCGATCGCGAGCGGCAATAGCGGCGGCCCGATCCTCGACCAGGCCGGCCATGTCGTCGGCCTGGTCTATTCCTCGCTGAACAAGGAGTTGGTGCGGCAGGGTGGCAGCAATGCCGAAAACGTCAATTTCGGCGTGAAAGGCGTGGTCGTCCGCGCCTTCCTCAACGCCACCGGCGTCGAGCCGCAGGTCGCCTCGGCCGGCTATCCGCGCAGCCGCGCCGAAGTCGTCCGCGAAGGCCGCGCCTTCATCTACCGCATCCGCTGCGAGGCATGAGCGCGCCCGAGAGCCGGTCGGTCCCGCTGGCCACCGGCACCCTCCACCTCGACGTGGCGCACGCCGACTGGCCGCTCGATGCTTTGTGCGATTTCGCGGTGCGCCGGAACCCGCGCCGCGCCTTCCTGATCGTCTCCAAGGTGCTCGGCCGCCACATCCCGGTCGCGCCCTCGGTCATGCGCGCCTCGGTCCGCGATCTTGCCGCGCGCGTGCCCGATCTGCCCGGTCCGGTGCTGGTCGTCGGGCTGGCCGAAACCGCCGTCTGCCTCGGCCAGAGCGTGTTCGAGGAATTGGCCCGTCGTCGCGGCTTCGACGGCCTCTTCATCCATTCGACCCGGCAACGGATCGACCACACCCTGCTCTGCCGCTTCGAAGAGCCGCACAGCCACGCCTCCGCGCATCTGATCTACCGCCCGGACGGCATCGACCTGGCCAGCGTTCGGAGCCTCGTGCTGGTCGATGACGAGGTCTCGACCGGCAACACCCTCGTCAATCTCGCCACCGCTTTGCTCGAGCATCTCCCCGGCGTCGAGCGGATCGTCGCGGCGGCGCTGACCGACTGGTCCGGCGGCAGCGACTGGCTCGCCCGCATGCCGCGCCCCGCGACCTGCGCCAGCCTCCTGCACGGCAGCCTGCGCTGGGAAGCGGGCGCCGCGCCGCCGCCCGATACCAGCAGTTTCGACCGCGCCGCGCCCGCCCTCGGCTCGCTCGCCCAGCATCGCAATTGGGGCCGGATCGGCTGGGACGGCGGCCCGCTCGACCTTCCGGAAGCGCCGCGCGCCGCCGACCGAATCCGCATCGTCTGCACCGGCGAGTTCACCTACCCGCCCTTCCTGCTCGCCGAGCGGCTGGAGGCGGCCGGCCACGACGTCGTCGTGCAATCCACCAGCCGCAGCCCGGCCCTCCCCGGCGGCGCGATCCGGCACACGCTCGCCTTCGAGGACAATTACGCGACCGGCCTGCCGAACTTCCTCTACAATGCCGATCCGGCCGATCCGCGGCTGACCCTGATCTGCCATGAAACGCCGTCAGGGAGCATTGACCCGGCGCTGATTCAGGCGCTTGAAGCCACGCCCGTCCGCTTCTGAGCCGAAAAGACCGCCCGTGCGCGCCATCGCCCTCGTCGATCTCGACGACACCCTGTTCCAGACCCTGCGCAAATGCCCGCCCGATATTCCGGCGGAGCGGCTGGTGGCGCTCGGTTTCGCGAAGGATGGCGAGCCGCTCAGCTATGCCACGCCGCGCCAGCAGAGCCTGATCGCCTGGCTCTCCGAAACCGCCTGGCTGGTCCCCGTCACCGCCCGCAGCCGCGACGCGTTGATGCGTGCCCGCGTGCCCTTCACCGCCGCAATCTGCGCGCATGGCGGCGTGATCCTGGGAGAGGATGGCGAGGCTGATGCGGAGTGGCAGGCCCATGCCGAAGCGCAGTCGGCCGCCCTCCAGCCCGCGCTCGAAGCCCTGCGCGACCGCGTCATCGCCGAGGCGACAAAGCAAAGCGCGGCCCTGCGCGTGCGCGTGCTGAACGAGGGCGAACTCGGCCTCTACGTCCTCGCCAAGCATGAGCAGACCGACGAAGCGGCGCTGCACGCGGTGATCGACGCGGTGCAGGGCGATGTGCCTGAGGGCTGGACGATCCATCGCAACGGCAACAATGCCGCCCTGATGCCGCCCTGGCTCGGCAAGCAGCATGCGGTCGCCTTCCTGCTCCCACGCCTGCGCGCCGCCCACCCCGATGCCCCGGTGATCGGCATCGGCGACAGCCTGACCGACGCGCCCTTCATGGCGCTGTGCGACTTCGCGATGATGCCGAAAGCCTCGCAGCTGGCGAAGGCCACTTTGGACGCGCTGGCATGACCGCCTTCTCCGGCAGCTATTCCCCCGACGACTGCATCTTCCTGATGAAGCCGGTCGAGCTCGCGCCCGTGGACGTCGAGACCAAAGAACGGCTGATCCAGTCCGGCCAGCGCCATTATTCCGAGATGCTCTCGGCGGAATCCCCGCCCGGCGAAGACTATCTGCGCCTCTATCGCGAGGGGCTCGCCCGCAATGGTGAGCGGCTGGCGCAGGACATTGTCGATCTCGCCGAGGCGCTGGCCGAGCGCGCCGCCGGGCGGCCGGAAATCGTGATCGCTTCCCTCGCCCGCGCGGGCACACCGATCGGCGTGCTGCTGAAGCGCGCACTGACCCGCATGGGCATCAATGCCCACCATTATTCGCTCAGCATCATCCGCGACCGCGGCATCGATATGGCGGCGCTGGCCTACATCGCCGCGCGCCACGATCCCGCCGACACCGTCTTCGTCGATGGCTGGACCGGCAAGGGCACGATCACCCGCGAATTGCAGGCCAGCCTGGCCGACAATCCGCTCGGCTTCACGCCCTTCCTCGCCGTCATCGCCGATCCCGCCGGCTGCGCCGATCTGGCGCCGAGCGACGAGGATTATCTGATCCCTTCCGGCCTGCTGAACGCCATCGTCTCCGGCCTCGTCAGCCGCTCCGTGCTCAACGACGATCTGGTCGGCCCGGGCGATTTCCACGCCTGCGTCCATTACACCCACCTCGCCGCGCACGACCTTTCCGGCGCCTTCGTCGACGCAATCGACGCGCTGATGGCAAAGCTGTCGCCACGCCCGATCGCGGCGACGGACAAGGCCGCTCGCGCCGCGGCCTGTGCGGCGATGGTGGAGACGCTGATGGCCGATCGCGGCCTGAAGGATCGCAACCGGATCAAGCCCGGCGTCGCCGAAGCGACCCGCGCCGTGCTGCGCCGCGTTCCCGACCGGCTGTTAATTCGCGATCACCGGGACCCGGACGTCGCCCACCTCGTTCTGCTCGCGCGCGAACGTGGCGTGGCGATCGATCCGCTTCCGGGCGCGCACGGCTATCGGGCGGTCGCGATGATCCGCAGCCTGGGACTGGATTGAGGGTGAGCATGGACGCAATCGAACTCGGCGCGACGCTCTACGTCCCCGCCATGCGCGGCGACCTTTTCGAGACGATCACCGGCATCCGCCACCCGGACCTGCGCTCGTCCGTCATCTGCCTGGAGGATTCCACCCGGCCCGAGGATGTGCCGCAGGCGCTGACCAATCTCGCCGCCACCCTCCCCCGGCTCGCCCAGGCGGGCGCGGATCGGCCGCCGGTCTTCATCCGTCCGCGCGACGAGAATATGCTCGTCCGACTGCTCGCGCTGCCGGGCATCGAAGCGGTGAAGGGCTTCGTCCTTCCCAAGATCACCGCCGAGAGCTTTCCCGCCTATCTGCGCCATCTGGTCCGCGACGATCACCTGCTGATGCCGACGCTGGAGACGCGGGAGATCTTCGATCCGGTCGAACTGATCCGGCTGCGCGAACAATTCCTCAGCGTTCAGCACCGCATCCTCGCCATCCGCATCGGCGGCAACGATCTGCTGCAGAATCTCGGCGCCCGCCGCTCGCGCACGCGGTCGATCTATGACGGCCCGCTCGGCGGTACGATCGCCACGCTCGTCACCAGCTTCGCACCATTCGGCTTCGCTCTGTCGGGGCCAGTGTTCGAGCATTTCGGCAATACCGAATTGCTCCGCGAGGAAGTTGAGCGCGACATCGAGCATGGCCTGCTCACCAAGACCGCGATCCACCCGGCGCAGATCGACCTGATCCAGTCCTGCTACCGCGTCGACGCGCACGATCTGGCCGAGGCCCGCGCGATCCTCGCCGGCGACCGGGCCGGGGTCTTCGCCATCGCCGGTTCGATGTGCGAGCCCGCCACCCACCGCCGCTGGGCCGAGACGATCGCCAAGCGCGCCGCGCTATACGGCGTGCGGCCCGAAGCGATCGCTGCCGCGGGCTGAGCCTAGTCGAACGGGCCCTTGGTCTGTTCGTAATAGAGGTCCACGAAGCGGACATTCTCGGCGAAGGTGGTGATATTGCCCTTCGCCAGTTGCGAGGAGATGTCCCGCAGCCGCGCCAGCATCTTGTCGAGGCTTTCGTTCAGCAGGAAGCTGGCCGACTTGCCGGTCTCCCGGAACACGTCGGCGCGGTGCTGCTCGGGGATTTCGATATAGGATTGGATCAGGCGCGGCAGATGCGTTCCCTTGATCCGGCCGAGCTCGTCCAGCTCGGTCTGCATGCCGCGCGTGCTCGTCTCTTTCTCCAGGTCGCGGACCAGATCGCGGATCGACAGCACCCGCTGCAACGATGACTTCGCGATCAGCTGCTTCCAGTTCGAATCGAGCGGATCGGCCGACGGACCGGCCTTCGGCACCCCCGCATTCGAGCCGCTGGAGGGCGGCGCCGGCGGCGGCACATCGTCATCGTCGCCCGAAAAGAAGGCGCGCAGATTGTCCATGAGGCTACGCTTGGTCATCGCCTACAAACCTAGGACACTAGGGGTCGCCGGAAAAGGGGGCGTCAGTCGCCGTCGCGCCGCCGCGGCTGCCGGATGGGCCTGCCGTCGCGGTCCAGTACCCGGGGCAGGCGCGGGTTGCGCAGGGTCAGCAATTCGGCGTGGCTGATCGAACCATCGCTGTTCGCGTCGAGCCGGGCGAAATGGCTGGCGAAGGCCGCCGCGAACTCGCTGCGGGACAGCTGATTGTCGCCATCCGTGTCGATCTCGAACGGTCCCGGCAGGGCCGTCGCGCTGCCGAGCCAGGTCAGCGCCCAGGCCGAATATTCGATATAGCCCAAGGTGCCGTTGCCGTCCCGGTCGGCGGCGGTGAAGGTCCGCTCCAGCGCCGCATCGAACTCCGCCCGGCTGGTCAGGCCGTCGCCATTGCCGTCAAAGCTGGCGATCGCCAGGCCGATCGGCTCCGCCGTCTCGCTGATCGGCACCGGCGTCACGCCCTGCGGACTCACGCCCGGGCGGATCGTGGCCGGCGGCGGCGGCGCCGGCTGCGCGGCGAGCAAGGCGAACAACAACAGGCTCATAAGCGGATGTTCCGATCAGCTGCCGGGATTGGTGACGCGTTCGCGCCGGCGATAACTTTGCAGCAGCTGGTTGGCGCGATTGACCGCCGTCCGGGTGGCGGCGGCATCGAGCCCCAATTCGGTGAACAATTGCCGCGCCCGGCTGTCGCGCAGCGCGGTGGCGGCGAGGTACCAGGCCGCCGCTTCCGGCGCCGAGCGGCTGACGCCCATGCCATATTGATAGAGCATGCCGACGCCGAGGAAGCCGGCACCGGAGCCGAGATCGGCGGCGCGGCGATAATAACGCATCGCCTGGCCGAAATCGGCGCGCACGCCGCGGCCATTGGCATACATCACGGCCAGGCTGGCATTGGCGTTGGCGCTGGTATTGGCCGCGTCATTGGGCGCGGCCGCGGCGGCGCGGAACAGGCGAACCGCCTCCTCGGGATCCTCGCGGACCCCCTGGCCGAGGTCGTACATCACGCCGAGGCGCCATTGCACGCTGGGATTGTCGCGCGACACACGGCGATAGAGCTCGGCCGCGCGCTCATAGCTTTGCGTCACGTGCCGGCCGGTGTCGTAGAACCAGCCCAACAAGGCGGTGGCGTCATCGTCATTCCGCCGGGACGCCGCCTCGAGCCGTTCGAACGCCGCCTCATTCTGGTTCTGGGCCATCAGGCGGCGGGCCTCGTCAGTGGCCGGCGAAGCGGCGACGGTGGCAAGCCAGACGAGGATCAGAAACGAACGGAACATGGGCATCCTTCAAATGGGCTGGTCGAGCGGATTATGGCAGCAACAGCGACCCATCGCCATAGGAGTAGAAACGGTAGCCGCTGGCGATCGCATGCTCATACGCCGCCAGCATCCTCTCTCTGCCCATCAGCGCTGACACCAGCATGAACAGAGTGGAGCGCGGCAGGTGGAAATTGGTGACCAGCCCGTCCACGCCGCGAAAGCGATAGCCCGGCGTGATGAAGATCGCGGTGTCGCCTTCGAACGGCCGCACCAGGCCATCCTCGCCGCACGCGCTTTCGATCAGCCGCAGCGACGTCGTGCCGACCGCGATCACCCGCCCGCCCGCGGCCCTCACCGCGTTCAGCCGCGCCGCCGTCGCCGCGTCGATCCGCCCCCATTCGGCATGCATGCGATGGTCCGCCGTGTCGTCGGCCTTCACCGGCAGGAAGGTGCCCGCGCCGACATGCAGAGTCAGCGTCTCGTGACCGATCCCGGCGGCGTCGAGCGCGGCCATCAGCTCCGGCGTAAAATGCAGGGCCGCGGTCGGCGCGGCGACGGCGCCGGCCTCGCGCGCGAACATCGTCTGATAATCGTCCGCATCGCGTTCGTCGGTCGGCCGGCGGGCGGCGATATAGGGCGGCAGCGGCATCGCCCCGGCCCTTTCGAGCAGCAATTCGACCGGCTCCTCGCCCTCGAAGCGCAGCAGCACCGCGCCCTGCTCATCCTTGTCGAGCGCGACCGCGCCGACACCGGCCCCGAAATCGATCCGGTCGCCCGGCTTCACCCTCTTGGCGTTGCGCAGGAAGGCGCGCCATTCGCGCGGTCCCTCGCGCTTGTGCAGGGTCGCGCCGATCCGCGCCTCACCGCGCATGCCGGTGAGCTGCGCCGGGATCACGCGGGTGTCGTTGAAGACCAGCAAATCGCCCGCACGGAGCAATTGCGGCAGCTCGCGCATGATGCGGTCGTCCAGCCCGCCGGGCGTCACCCCCAGCAGCCGCGCCGCATCGCGCGGCGCCACGGGGCGCAGCGCGATCCGGTCCTGCGGCAGCGCGAAGTCGAACAGCTCGACGCGCACGGCCTTAGTCTTGCGGGGTCGGTGCCGGTGCTGGAGTTGCCGGCGGCGTGGCCTGCGGCTGGGCGGGGGGCGTGCCGGTCAGCGACTGCACGTCGAGGACGCGCAGCGGCTGGGCGGGCGCCGGGACGGCGCGCGCGGCCGCGGCGATTTCCTCGGCCGTGGGCGGCGGCACATTGTCGCTGCCGATCGAGGCGCGGACGATCCGCGTCGGCGTCACCGGCGGCTGGCCGCGCTGCACGCGATCGACGAACTCCATGCCGCGAACCACCCGGCCGAACACCGTATATTGATGGTCCATCGACAGGCGCGGCACGAACATGATGTAGAATTGGCTGTTGCCGCTGTTCGGATCCTCGGCCCGGGCCATCGCCACCGCCCCACGCAGATGCGGCAGGACGTTGAACTCCGCGGCCAGATCCGGAAGGTCGGACTGACCGGTGCCGGTGCCGAGCGGATCGCCGCCCTGGGCCATGAAGCCCTCGATCACGCGGTGGAAGGCCAGGCCGTTGTAGAAACCCTGCCGGGTCAGCGTCTTGATCCGCTCGACATGATTCGGGGCAAAGTCGGGCCGCAGCTGGATCGCCACGCGGCCGCCATCGGACAAATCGAGGAACCAGGTATTCTCCGGCGTCAGGGCCGGCGCGACGGCGTTCATCGCGGGCGCCGCCGGGGCGACGAAGATCGGTGGCGTATCGGGGCGCGGCTCCTGCGACCGCCGTTGCCCGCCACCGCCCTGCGCCATCGCGGCTTCGCTTACGAACAGCGCGGCAAGGCCGAACATCACCATCTTCATCCGCATTACGCGCACCGTTCCATCATGAATTTCGATTGAGGCCGAACCCCTTAAACACTGTCGCGCCTGTCCTCAACCTGACTGAATCGCTTCTATGCGCGATCCCGGGCCACCCGCTGGCGCACGTCGTCGGCGACCCCCGGGGTCACGAACGGCGTGATGTCGCCACCATAGATGGCGATCTCCTTCACCAGCCGCGAGGCGATCGGCTGCAGCGAGACGTCGGCCATCAGGAAGACGGTCTCGATATCGTCGTTCAGCTGCTGGTTCATGCCAGCCATCTGATATTCGTATTCGAAGTCGGCGACCGCGCGCAGGCCGCGGATGATGATGCTCGCCCCCTGCTGCTCGGCGAAATGCATCAGCAGCGAATCGAAGGAGACGATTTCGATCTCGCATTCGACGGTCAGATCGGCGCGGATGATCTCGATCTCCCGCCGAACCATCGCCAGCCGCTCGTCCAGGCTGAACATCGGCGACTTGGACGCATTGGTGGTGACCCCGATCACCAGCCGGTCGACCAGATGCGCGGCCCGGCGAATGATGTCGATATGGCCGAGCGTGACCGGATCGAAACTGCCCGGATAGACACCGGTGCGGATCATCTTCTTCCCCCTTTTAGTGATCGCGCGCGACGGCGAAGCGGGCGATGTCGCGCAACAGATCGGCTTCCGCGCCATAAGCATGGAGATGCTCGATCGCCTGATCGACCAGCAGCTGCGCCTGCTGGCGGGCGCGATCCTTGCCGAGCAGCGACAGGAACGTCTCCTTGCCCGCCGCCTCGTCCTTGCCGACGCGCTTGCCGGTCCGCTCTTCCTCGCCCTCTGCATCGAGCAGATCGTCGGCGATCTGGAAGGCGAGGCCCAAATCGCGGGCATAACCTCGCAGGCTCGCGCGGGCCTCCGGTCCGGCCTTCCCCATGATCGCGGCGGCGTCCAGGCACCAGCCGATCAGCGCCCCGGTCTTCAATTGCTGCAGCCGGGTCACCGAGGCGAGATCGCCGGCGCCATCGGCCATCAAATCCATCATCTGGCCGCCCGCCATCCCTGCCGGGCCGGAGGCGCGGGCCAGTTCGGCGATCAGCTCGACACGGACGAACGGATCCTCGTGAGTCGCCGCGTCGGCCAGGATCTCAAACGCCAGCGCGTGCAGCGAATCGCCGGCTAGGACGGCGGCGGCTTCGCCAAAAGCGCGGTGCAAGGTCGGCTTGCCGTGGCGCAGATCGTCATCGTCCATGCAAGGCAGATCGTCGTGGATCAGCGAATAAGCGTGGATGCATTCCACCGCCACGCCGGCCCGCAACGCCCGCGCGCGATCCACGCCGAACAGGGCGCAACCGGCCACGGTCAGCAGCGGCCGCATCCTCTTGCCGCCGCCGATCGCCGCATAACGCATCCCTTCATAGAGACGGGCGCGCGAATCCGGCGGGATCGGCAGCAAGGTGTCGAAGGCCTGGTCGACCTCGGCCGCGATCTCGCGCAACGCCTCGCGCAAGCGCACCGGAATCGGCGCCACTTTGCTAGCCGTCGCCAAAGGGCACCGTGCCCGCGGGGGCGCCGTCGCGGCCAAGCTGGATCTTCTCGATCCGCGCCTGCGCATCCGCCAGCCTCTTCTCGCATTGCTGCTTCAGCCGGTCGCCCTCGGCATAGAGGTCGATCGCCTGATCGAGCGGGGTGTCGCCCGTCTCGAGCTTGCGCACGATTTCCTCGAGCCGCTTGAGAGCCGCTTCGAAGGTCAAATCATTGATGGCCCCATCGGGCGCTGAGTCCGGCATGGCGCCAGCATTGGCGGCGCGGCTATCGAGGGTCAAGCGGACGCCGTCGCGGCGCGATACCAGAATACGCCGTCGCGCTCCTCGCGGACTGCCGCGCCCTCGACCTCCAGCCGTCGCAGGTGGGCCATCGCCTCCCCCGTCGCCAGGCCATAGACATTGTCGTCGATCGCCCGGCCGAACAGCACGCCGAACAGGTCGACGGCGCGCTTCGGCTCCTTCAGCCGCCGGGTCATGGCGGTGAGGCGGCCGCGATGACCGTCGCGCAGCGCCGCCAATCGGGCGTGCAGGCCGGTAAAGGGCTCGCCATGGGCCGGCAGGACCAGCAGGCTGTCCGGGAGCTCCAGCAATTTGTCGATGCTGGTCAGCCAGTCGCCGAGCGGATCCCCCTCCGGCTCGCTCAGCGACACGGAGATGTTGGAGGTGATGCGCGGCAGCACCTGGTCGCCGGCGATCATCGTGCCGCCGTCGAAATCGACCAGGCAGGCATGTTCGGGCGAATGGCCGTTGCCGGTGACGACGCGCCACGGCCGGCCGCCAATCTCGATTTCATCACCGTCCTGCATCCGCACGATCGACAGCGGCACCGGGCTGACGACGGAAGCGAAGAAGCGCCAGGGCTTGGTCGCGGCCTCGGCCATGCGCGCATCGTCCCAGCCGGCGGCGCGGCGATAGGCCAGATCCTCTGCCGGCGGGGCGTCGCGGCCGTCGAGGGTGAGCATGCGGGCGAACAGCCATTCGCCGCGGGTCATCCACAAGCGGCAGCCGAACCGCTCGGTCAGCCAGCCGGCCAGGCCGACATGATCCGGGTGCATGTGGGTGACGAGCACGCGCGTGACTCGCCGGCCGGCGAGCGGCCCCTCGAACACCTTCTCCCAGGCGGCACGGATCTGGGGGATATCCAGGCCGGTATCGACCAGAGCGACGCCGTCGCCATCGTCCAGCGCCCAGACATTGATATGGTTGAGCGCCCCCGGCAGCGGCAGGCGGATCCAGTGGACGCCCGGCGCGACCGCGATCATGTCGCCTTCGGCCGGCACGCGCTGGCCGAAGGGATAGGTCAGGCCGCGATGGGTGGTCGGCCCCTCGTCTGTGTCGACCAGCGAAATATCGGGTGCCGGAGCACCCTTCTCGGCCATCGGGCGATCAGCGCTTGAAGAGCGCCGCGTCGGCCTCCTCGGCCGTCGGCGCGGTATCGCCGCCGCCCCAGATTTCCTGCTCCGCGCTGTGCGTCGCCTCGGCCTCGCGGGCCGCCGCATCGCGCTCGGCGCGAAGTTCGCCGATCAGCGCCTCGCGCTCGTCGGCCAGGCGCGGATCGACCGGCGCCGGGGCCAGGCCCTTCTGCTTCGCCGCCTTCGCCACCGCCGCGTCCAGCTCGCGCTGGCTGGTCAGGCCGAGCGTAACCGGGTCCTTCGGCGTGATGTTGGCGATGTTCCAGTGATTGCGCTCGCGGATCGCCTGGATGGTGGTGCGGGTGGTGCCGATCAGCTTGCCGATCGCGCCGTCCGAAAGCTCCGGATGATTGCGGATCAGCCAGGCAACGCCGTCCGGCTTGTCCTGCCGCTTGGACACCGGCGTGTAGCGCGGTCCCTTGGTGCGGATCGCCTTGTCCGGCACGCGCTGCATCTGCAGGGCGTAATCGGGGTCGTCCTGGCCGCGCTCGATCTCTTCCTGAGTCAGCTCGCCGGAGCGAAGCGGGTCGCGGCCCGTCAGCTTGGTCGCGGCGGTATCGTCGGCGATCGCCTGCACTTCGAGGATGTGCAGGCCGCAAAATTCGGCGATCTGCTTGAAGGTGAGCGCGGTGTTTTCGACCAGCCAGCTGGCGGTCGCATGGGGCATGAGCGGCTGGGCCATCCCGAAAATTCCCTGTCCTAGAAACGATAAGGGCCGCCCCATCCGGAGCGGCCGCTTGTGATCTGCGACTCTAGGAGCGGGCGCGGCGAATCGCAACCGATTCCGCCGATCCCGCGCGAAAGGTTCCGAAAGTTCACACCCCCATGGCGAAATAGCCGGCTGAATCTTTCGGGCCATCGGGTCCAGCGGAAGCGGCGCATCGCATCGTTCATCCGCCGGAGGATGGCAGGCGCAATCCTATCGCGCACCCTCGTATCCCGCCGACTCAAGCGCGGGCGTCCGCACGATCGGCTCCAGCCCGTCCAGGAATTGCCGCGCACTTTCATCCCAGCCGAAATGGCCAGCATATGCGGCGCAGGCGGCGCGGTCGCGGGTCAGCGCCTTGGCAATCGCCGCGTCCAGATCCTCATCCATGCTGCCGACCTCCTCGGTCAGCACGTCGATCGGCCCCTGCACCGGATAGGCCGCGACCGGCGTCCCCGTCGCCAGCGCCTCGATCAGCACCAGCCCGAACGTGTCGGTGCGGCTTGGGAAAACGAACACGTCGGCGCTGCGATAGGCGGCGGAAAGGTCCGCGCCGCCGAGCTTCCCGAGGAAGCGCGTGCCGGGATACTTCGCCTTCATCTTTTCCAGCGCCGGGCCGTCGCCGACCACCACCTTGGTGCCGGGATGGCTGGTCTTCAGGAACGCCTCGATATTCTTCTCCACCGCGACCCGGCCGACATAGAGCTGGATCGGATGGGTGAGCCCTTCCATCTGCGGATGGCGCGGCCCTTCGACGGTGAATTGCGCCAGATCGACGCCGCGGCCCCAATGGCGGGTGTGCGGAATCTGGTTGGCGTGAAGCTCCGCCTCGACCGCCGGGGTCGAGACCATCACCGCCTTCGACGGCGCGTGGAACCAGCGGATGTAGCGCCAGAACCAGCGCGCCGGCAGCTTCGTCCGCTTCGAGACATATTCCGGGAATTGGGTGTGATACGCGGTGGTGAAGGGCAGGCCCTGCTTCACGCAGAATTTGCGCGCCGCGACGCCGAGCGGCCCTTCGGTGGCGATGTGGATCGCGTCCGGCTTGGCCTCGACGATCCGTTTGCCGACGCTCATCGTCAGCGCCAGCCGGATCTCCGGATAGGTCGGGCACGGCATCGACTTGAACTGGTCCGGCGAGATCACCGTCACGACGTGGCCCAATTTCTCCATCTCGGCCTTCACCGACTGGAGCGTTCGGACGACGCCATTGACCTGCGGATTCCAGGCATCGGTGACGATCAGGATGTTCATGGCTGCGATGGGCTACGCGCTAAATGCCGGGACGCCAAATGTGTGGCCGAGTCCAAGGCTTACAAGCGCTCGACGATGGTGACGTTGGCGATGCCGCCGCCTTCGCACATCGTCTGCAGGCCGTAGCGGCCTCCGGTCCTGTGCAAAGCGTGGACCAAAGTCGCCATCAATTTCGCCCCCGAGCCGCCGAGCGGATGGCCGAGCGCAATCGCGCCGCCATGCACGTTCAGCCGCGCCGGATCGGCGCCGGTATGGCGCAGCCAGGCGAGCGGGACCGGGGCGAACGCCTCGTTCACCTCGAACAGGTCGATGTCGTTGATGCTCATCCCGGCGCGGGCGAGCGCCTTGTCGGTGGCGTAGAGCGGCTCCTCCAGCATCACCACCGGATCGCCGGCGGTGACGGTGAGGTTGTGGATGCGCGCCAGCGGGGTGAGGCCGTGCGCCTTCACCGCCGCTTCCGAGGCGACGAGCACCGCGCTGGCGCCGTCGCAAATCTGGCTGGCATTGGCGGCGGAAATGATCCCGTTCGGATCGAGCAATTTGACCGAGGAAATGCTCTCATAAGTGGCGTCGAAACGCACGCCTTCGTCGGTGATGTGCTGTTCCCGGCCGCCCTCCGGCGCGTCGATCTCGACCGCGACGATCTCGTTGGCGAAGGCATTGGCCTCGATCGCGGCGATCGCCTTGTGGTGGCTCTCCAGCGCAAAACGGTCCAGCTCCTCACGGCTGAAGCCGAACTTTTGCGCGATCATCCCGGCGCCGACGAACTGGCTGAACATCGGCACCCCGAAGCGCTTCTGCACGCTCTCCGGCCAGGGCGTGCCCATGCCGTTCTGCATCGGCAAAGTCGTCGGCAGCCCCATCGGCACGCGGGTCATCGATTCGACGCCGGCGGCGATGACGAGGTCCTGCGTGCCGCTCATCACCGCCTGCGCGGCGAAGTGGATGCTCTGCTGCGACGAGCCGCATTGCCGGTCGATCGTCACCGCAGGCACCGACTGCGGCAGCTTCGACGCCAGCACCGCATTGCGGCCGACATGGGCGGATTGCTCGCCCGCCTGGCTAACGCAGCCCATGATCACATCATCGATCGCCGCCGGATCGACGCCGGCGCGGTCCACGGTCGCATCCAGCACGGCGGCGGCCAGATCGGCCGGATGCCAGCCCGCGAGCCGGCCGCCCTTGCGTCCGCCTGCGGTCCGCAGCGCCGAAACGATATAAGCTTCACCCATGTCCGATTCCTCCACTCGGGCCTTTGGTTAGAGGCTGGATTGCGGGCGAACCAGCCCCTAACCAGCGACTCATGCAGGCCTATCTCGACCTCATGCAGCGCATCCTGGACGAAGGGGTGGAGCAGCAGGACCGCACCGGCACCGGCACTTTGAGCGTGTTCGGCCACCAGATGCGCTTCGACCTGTCCAAGGGCTTCCCCTTGGTCACCACCAAGAAGCTGCATCTGCGCTCGATCATCATCGAATTGCTCTGGTTCCTGCGCGGCGACACCAATGTGCGCTGGCTGCAGGAGCGGCGCGTCAGCATCTGGGACGAATGGGCGCGCGAGGACGGCGATCTCGGCCCCGTTTACGGCAAGCAATGGCGCGATTGGGAGGGGCCGGACGGCGTCCACGTCGATCAGATCGCGGCGCTGATCGACCTGATCAATCGCGACCCCGCCTCGCGCCGCCAGATCGTGTCGGCATGGAACCCCGCCGATCAGCCGAAGATGGCGCTGGCGCCGTGCCACTGCCTGTTCCAGACCCAGGTCGCGAACGGGAAATTGAACCTGCAGCTCTACCAGCGCAGCGCCGACGTCTTCCTGGGCGTGCCGTTCAACATCGCCAGCTATGCCCTGCTCACCCACATGCTTGCCCAGCAATGCGGGCTTGAGCCGGGGACGTTCGTCTGGACCGGCGGCGACTGCCACCTTTACTCCAACCATTTGGAGCAGGCGCGCCTGCAGCTGACGCGCGAGCCGCGTCCGCTGCCGCAGCTTCACATCCTTCGGAAGCCGAACGGCATCGACGCCTATGAGTATGAGGATTTCGAGGTAATCGGCTACGATCCCCACCCGCACATCAAGGCAGCGGTAGCGGTCTGATCAGCCGTCGACGATGTCGGCATATTCCGGGTGGCGAGCGTAGAAGGCGCCCATGAACGGGCATTTCAGCACCGCCTTGCGACCGCTCGCCCGGATCGCGTCGAACACGCCGCGCGCGAGGCGGGAGCCGATGCCCTGCCCGCCATATTCGCTGGGCACTTCGGTGTGGGTGAGGATCACCCGGTCGCCGTCGATGCGGTAATAAGCGACCGCGATATCATCGCCCTCGATCGGCAGTTCGAACCGGTGGCGTTCAGGGCAATCCTTCACTTCGGCTGACATCGTCTTTGCTCCCGAAACAGAAAAGGGCGCTCTTTCGAGCGCCCTTCCCTTAGGCTTCCGCCATCTGGCCAAAGCGGCCGCTGTTGAAGTCGTCGATCGCCTGGCGGATCTCCGCCTCATTGTTCATCACGAACGGGCCGTAGCCCGCGATCGGCTCCTCGATCGGCTCGCCGGTCAGGACCAGCAGCACCGCATCGCCATCGGCGTCGATGGTGACGCCCGATCCTTCGCGGCCCAGCAGGACCATTTCCGCCTCGCCCGCCGCCTGGCTGCCGCCGACCGTGACATGGCCGGACAGCACCACGATCGCCGCGACATGGCCGTCGGGCAGATCGAAGGCAACGGAGGCGTCGCGGTTCAACCGCACGTCCCAGACGTTGAGCGGCGTGAAGGTCCGGGCCGGACCCTTATTGCCGTCAAAGTCGCCGGCGATCACCCGCACGCGACCCGCCCCGTCCGCCAGTTCGACCGACGGAATGTCGGCGTCCAGGATCGACTGGTAACCGGCCGGCGCCATCTTGTCCTTTGCGGGCAGGTTCACCCACAATTGCACCATGCGGAACGGCCCGCCCGTCCGGGTGAAACCGGGCGAGTGGAATTCCTCATGGATGATGCCGCCGGCGGCGGTCATCCACTGCACGTCGCCGGGGCCGATCGTGCCGCCCTGGCCGGTCGAATCGCGGTGCGCGACCTCGCCGTCATAGACGATCGTCACGGTCTCGAAACCGCGATGCGGATGCTGGCCGACGCCGCGCGGCGTGTCCGCGGGCTCGAAGTTCCACGGCCCGGCATAATCGAGCAAAAGGAACGGGCTGATATGCTGGCCCAGCTGATTGTAGCTGAACAGCGTGCGCGCTGGGAAACCGTCGCCCACCCAATGCATCTTGTCGTTGCCGAACCGGCCGAGGATCTTCTTCATCGTCTTTCTCCCAGGCACTGACGTCCACCGTCAGGGCGTTTCATGCCCAGATGGCGACGATCCGCCAAGCCGGTAGGTCGCAAATCCGCAACGCCCCATTGCCGCGATCGACAATCGACGGCGACAGCCTGCGCCGACGCGGCTAACAGGCCGGCCATGAGCGTTGTCACGATGATCGTTGCGATGGCGGAGAACCGGGTGATCGGCCGCGATGGCGGCATGCCCTGGCACATTCCGGCGGATTTGAAGCGCTTCAAGGCGCTGACCATGGACAAACCGATGATCATGGGCCGGCGGACGTTCGAGAGCCTGCCGGGGCTCTTGCCCGGGCGGCGGCACATCGTCCTGACCCGCGACCGCGACTGGGAAAGGGACGGCGTCGAGGTGGTTCACGGCATCGGCGGCGCCTTGCTGAAGGCGGGCGAGCCGGAAGTGACGGTGATCGGCGGCGCGGAGATTTTCCGCATGTTCATGCGCGTCGCCGACGCGATCGAGCTGACGCAGATTCACGCGTCGGTCGAGGGCGACACCTATATGCCGGAATGGGACCCGCGCTGGTGGCGCGAAGTGTCGCGGGAGCGGCACGAGGCCGAGGGCGAGACTCCGGCCTACAGCTATGTCCGCCTGATCGCCGACTGACCGTTCCCCGGCGAAGGCCGGGGCCCAGACAGCGTCGCCCGCGCCGCTTTCGCGCTGTCGCACGAAATTATTCCCGGGACTGGGCCCGGGCCTGCGCCGGGGGACGACTATTACGCCGCCCTTGCGATCCCGCTGGCGCGGTCCTGGGCGTCGATCACGGTCAGATAATTGACCAGCCGATTCTCCTCGAGTCGGCGAAGCAGCGCATTTTCGTGATAGGGCAGGACGATCTCCGCAACCGCCTGGCTCCACGGCGCGTCGGTGGCGAACAGGACGCCCAGGCCGAACACGGCCGGCACCTCGGCGAACATGTAGTCGCGGCCGGCCTCAGCCTCGTCGCGCAGGAAATCCTCGATTCCCGTGAGCACGCCGTTGCGCGGGCCGCCCTCATGCGTGGCCCAGGCGAAGCTCCCCATGCCGCGAAAACCGCGGCCCATGAACAGGTCGCTATGGCCCGGAAAGGCGCCCGCCTCGAAGCTGTGTTCGTGGCGATATTCAGCCGGGATCGTGTCCGGCGCATAATACATGTCGCGGCGGCCCGACGGCCAGCAGATATCGTGGAAGAACACCAAGAGCGGCTTGCCGTCGGCGCGGGCGCGTTCGGCGATGGCGTGGGTCTCGTGATAGACGGTGTACCAATTGTGGTCGCCGTCGACGATCCAGGCGTCGGTATCGGTGCAGGCCGGGATCGCGGCCAGGCTGAGTTCGGCGACGTGGCGGACGGCCGGATTGGCCCCGGCCCATTCGACGAATTCGGGCTTCGGCTCGGGGTCGATGCTGGTCAGCGTTCCGCCCATGCCGGCCGCATGCTCGGCCAGCAAATGGGTCATGCCGCCATATTCGGCGCCGACTTCCACGATGTTTCGCGCGTCCGCGGCAGCGAGGCTGGGCAGGATGATGTCGCGGAATTCCGCCATCGAATGGATGAGGAGATCAGACATCAGGCGGCTTCCCTTAGCTCGAGGCGCGGCGCGCGCCGGACGACCGGGCGGAAGACGATGCTCAAGAGCACCGGCCCCTCGATCTTGCCGGGCGGGAGCGGCGGGACGAGCATCAGCGCGCCTTCGCCGCAGCGATAGAAACCGGGCGAAACCTCTTCCATGCCGTCGCAGAGCGGCTCTGCCGGAACGGGCGGGCTGAGGATCGCCTGGCGGCTGTCGTGGAAGGCGGAGACCGCGTGGAAGCTCGCTTCCTCGATCTGCACCCATTCCGCCGCCGCGCCGATCGCGATGCCGGCGGCAAAGCGCCCCTCGCCCACGGGCAACGTCGCCAGGAAATAGCCGTCATGGGTGGCATGCGCCTCGATCGGCAGGATGGTCTGCCCTGTGCCGTCGGCGAAGAAGCCGGTCAGCTCCAATGTCTGCGCCTGAAAATCGGCGGGGCGAAGTTCGAACTGGTGCCGGGTCGCCGCGAACAAGGACAGCATCTGCGGCAGGCCGTGCCGCTGCAATTCGCCGGGCAAATACATCCGGTCCGAGTGGTTCACGTAGAACAGGCCACGGCGGCGCAGCCCCTCTTCGGCCGCATCCGGATCGACCAGGGCGACCATGTCGTCCGAGCCGAGATTCACGTCGTGATCGAAGGCCTGGAGGACGTTCACCTCCTCGCCCGTCGGCAGGAACAGGAAGCGGGCGAGCACCGAAGCCACGGCGCGGCGGCGGCAATCGCTGTCGTCCGATTTGGCCGGGGCGACGACGCCGTCATGGGCATGGCCCGAATAAGCGACGCAGGCGGCCTGAACGCGGTCGCGGACCTGGTTCTGCAGCCCCTTCTGTCCCGCATCCTTGCGCACCGGCGCGCCGTCGCCGTCATAGGCAACGACCGAACCCTGAGCGACCGTGCACAATTGTTCCACCACCGCGATCGGCATGGACAGCGAGTGCAAAGCGGCGAGATCGTAATGGCGCGGGTCGAGCAGGCCCTTCTTGTCACCGCTGCCAATTTCGGGATCGCGGAGCAGCAGATAGCGGCCGGCAATGTCGAGCTTCATCCGCTCGCGCAGCACCGGTTCGACCAGGGTCTGAACGGTGCCGGCATAGCCCAGATCGACGAACATCACCGCGTCACCGTCCTGCACGCCAGCGCGGTTCAGATGGCGGACGAGACTGTCGGCATAGGCGTTCGAGCGCTGGGTGATCGTGCGGACAGTGGCCGGCCCGAGCGCGGCCTTGATCAGCTCCGCCTGCCCCGCAAAGCCGTTGCGGCCCCGAGTCAGCTTCATCGCCTCGTCCATGGTCAGGCCGAGTTGCTTGGACAGCACGTCGACGCGGCCATGCTTGCTTTCGTCATAGAGATAGTCGCGGATCGCGTCGGCGCTTTGCAGCGCGGCGCGGCGGGCGGAGAAGCGGCTGATCTCGACAGGCTGACCGTGATCCTCGCCGAACAGCGCACGATAGACCTGCAAGGGCAGATGGCCGTCACGCATCAGGAAGAGCGGCTTGACCGGCTTGCCGAGTTGCTCGGACAAAGCGATCCGTTCCCCCTCCACCCAGCGGGCGAAGGCGGTCATCACCGGGCCGAGCACGTCATGGCCGAGCGCCTCGGCGGCATCCTCGCCGCCATGCAGCGACAGCACCGGGCGGTGCGGCGCGACGATCGGCGTGGCGGTGCGCGCGGAAGGATCGATCATCGCCGCGGCAGCCGCTTCCAGGCGCAGGCGCTGGGCGGCAGCGGTGGTGAATTGCTTCAGATGCGCGGTGGAAATGCCGAGCAAGGTCGGCGCGTCCTGGTCCGCGACGATATTGTCGCCGACGTGGAAGATCGCTTCCGGCCCGCAATTCAGCGCCTTCAGCACCGGCTTGAACAGCCCTTCCGCCTTGCCGACGCCATGATCGCAGGAGACGAAGAAACGGTCGATCATCGCCGCGACCTCCTCGCCCGCCGCGGCCGCGATCAGGTCGCGCAGCTGCTCCTGCGACAGATAGGTGTCGGAAACGATGATGATCTTCAGGCCCCTGGCCTTCGCCGCCTTCATCAGGGCGACGGTCGGCGCGAAGCCGTAGCAATGGCGCGCCTCGGCGTTGAGCTCGTGCGCGACCGCCTGGGTAATCTCGTCCTCCGACGCCCCCGGCATCAGCGCGCGGTAGATCGCCTCGATCCGCACCTCGCCCTTGCCGGTGCCGACGAAGGCCCGCTGCCGCGCCCGCGCCTCGGCCTTGGCGCGCGGCCACAGGCCACCGCCGGCCACCGGCAGATCCGCGAACACGTCACGCGGCGCGATGCAATTGCGCCACAGCAAGGTGTCGAAACAGTCGAGCGACAGATAGCGCGTCTTCGCCGGCGCGCGGTCGAGCAGGTCCGGCAGTTCGGACGCGCGAACGGAAAGCTTGATGGTCATGATATTCCCCCGGCCGCTCAATCGTCCCAGTCGCTCAGCGAGCGACGGAGCTTGTCCAACGCGGCTTTCTTGATCTGGCAGATGCGCGCGGCGCCGACGCCGAGCGTCTGGCCGATCTCGTCCAGATTCATTTCCTCGACGAAGTAGAGCTGCAGCACCATCGCGTCGCGTTCCGGCAGATCGCGAATGCCATTGGCGATCGCGGCCTTCAGTCCCTCGCGCTCGAGCGCGTCGTCGGCTCTTTCCTCGACGTCGGCGAACCACATGGAATGGTCCGAATAGACTTCGTCGATGCTTTCGTGGCGGGCGCTCTGCGTCTCATCGACCAGCTGGCGATAGTCCGCGGCATCGAGCCCCATCGCCTCGGCCATTTCGGCCTCGCTGGCGGCGCGGCCATATTCGCCCTGCAGCCGCTCGCGCGTCGCATTGAGCTCCCGGCGCTTCACCATCGCCGAACGGCAGATGCTCGCCGACTTGCGCAGGTGATCGATCATCGCGCCGCGGATGCGCATCGTCGCATAGGTGCCGAAGGCGTGGCCGCGATCCTCATAGCCGTTCGCGGCCTCGACCAAAGCGATCATGCCGATCTGCACCAGATCCTCGATCTCGATGGTCGAAGCGACGCGGGCATGGACGTGCCAAGCGATCTTGCGGACCAAAGGCATGTGCTGGCGAACCAGCGCCTCCGGCCCCGCGCGCGGATTGCGCGTATAAGTGTGGACGGGATCAGTGAGCGCCATGATGGGCCTCCATCCCGAAAAAGACGTGGCCGCCCGGCAGCATCGGCATGTCGGCCTGGGCAACCTTGCGGGCCAGGCGACCGAAGGCGGCGCTGGCCGGCGCGGAGGGGAAAGCCTCGACACAGCAGCGCTTGGTCAGCACCGCGTCGCGCAGATAGGGATCCTCCGGGATCGAGCCGAGATGGTCGAGGTGAACGGGCAGGAATTGCTCGACCACGTTGCGGAAACGGTCGAACAAGGCCCGGCCGTCGGCATCGCCCCGAACGCGGTTGGTGACCACGGCGAAGCGGCTGCAATCATGGCGGACCGCGAGGCCCTTCAGCACCGCATAAGCGTCCATGAAGGCGGTCGGTTCGGCCGCGAGCACGATCAGGATCATGTCGGAGGCGGAGACCAGGCTGAGCGCTTCCCCCGCCATTCCGCCGCCAGTGTCGACGATCACGTCGTCCACGTCGGCCGCATAAGGCCGGAAAGCCGCCGCCAATGTCGCCCGCGAATCCGCGCACAGCCCGCCGCCGAGGCCAAGCCCGCTATGGCCCGGCACCAGCATCACCCCCCCGGGACCCTGGCAGGCGATGTCGGCGAGTTGCGCGGAGGAGCGCGTCAGATCGGCGATCGTCCGGCCGCCCTCCATCCCCAGCAGGATGTTGGCATTGGCCAGGCCGACGTCGCAATCGACCAGCATCGTGCGCCGGCCCAATCGCGACAGCGCCACGGCCAGATTGACGCTGACATTGGTCTTGCCGGCCCCGCCCTTGCCGCTCGCCACGGCGATCACACGCGCTTTACGATCACTCACGCACTCATCTCCGCATCAAGCATGGTCCGGGGCGTTTCGCCGCCGACAATGGCAATCACTTCGACGGGCTTGCCGTCGGGAATTTCGAGGAAGCTCAGCACCGGCACGTCCGGCAGATGCGGGCTCAGCAGCCGGCTAAGCGCGCGGCGCGCCAGCGGCGAGGTGACGAGCGCGAAGCGGCGGCCTTCACCGATCAGCGGCCCGGCAATCGCGCCGATCGCGGACACCAGCTTCTGGCCCAGGCCCGGCTCGATCGGATGCTGCGCCTCGCGGCCGGTGCGCACCGCCTGGGCGAGCAGCCCTTCCAGCGTGGCGTCCAGCGTGATCACCGGCAGCGGCATGCGCACCGGCACGATAGTCTGCACGATCAGCCCGCCAATCTGCTGGCGGACGCGCTCGACCAATTGCGCCGGATCGGCCTCGTCGCGGGCGACGTCGGCCATTGCTTCGGCAATGCGGCGGAAATCCTTCAACGGCACACCTTCGGCCAGCAGCGCCCGGCACAGGGCCGCAATCGCCGTCAGCGTCATCGGGTTGGGCGTTAAATTCTGGACGAGCTGCGGCGCATTGTCCTTCAGCGCGTCGAGCAGGCTCTGCGCCTCGTCCATGCCGAACAGATCGGAGGCGGCGCTCTGGATGATCTGGTTGAGGTGGGTCGCGGCGACCGTCGCGGCGTCGACCACGGTATAGCCCGCGACCACCGCCTCGGCGCGCTGCTCCGGCGCGATCCAGACGGCGTCGAGGCCGAAGGTCGGATCCTTGCAGCCGCGCCCCTCGACCCGGCCGATCAGATCGCCGCTGTCGAGCGCGAGCAGTTCGTCGGGATAAAGCTCGTCCTCGGCGACGACGACGCCGGAGACGCTGATCCGGTAGGCATTGGGGGCCAGCGCCATATTGTCGCGGACACGCACGAGCGGAACGACGAAGCCCAGTTCGCGGGACAGCTGGCGGCGGATGCCGGTGATGCGGGCCATCAACGGCGCGCTCTTGCGCTCGTCGACGAGGCTGACGAGGCCGTAGCCCAGCTCCACGCCAAGCGCGGCATCGTCGCTCACTTCGTCCCAGCCGATCACGCTCGGGTTCGGCGCGACCGGGGCGGGCGGCGGGATGTTGGCTTTCTCCTGCTCGGCCTTGCGCAATTTCCAGGCGACATAGCCGGCGAAGGCGGCGGCCGGCAGCACGATCATGTGCGGCATGCCCGGCAGGATGCCGAGGATGAAAAGGATGACGGCGACCGGGCCCCAGGCGCGCGAGAAGCCGAACTGGTTGGCGATCTGGCCGGACAGATCTTCCGGCGAGCTGACGCGGGTGACGATCGAGGCGGCAGCGATCGACAGCAGCAAGGCCGGGACCTGCGCCACCAGCGCGTCGCCGATGGCGAGCAAAACATAGACGCTGGCCGCTTCGCTCATCGACAGGCCGTGGCTGACGGTGCCGAGGATCAGGCCGCCGACGATGTTGACGATCAGCACGAGCACGGAGGCGACCGCGTCGCCCTTCACGAACTTGGAGGCGCCGTCCATCGAGCCGTAAAATTCGGCTTCGGTGGCGACTTCGCCGCGGCGCTTCTTAGCCTCGTCGGGCGTGAGCAGGCCGGCGTTGAGGTCGGCGTCGATCGCCATCTGCTTGCCCGGCATGGCGTCCAGGACGAAGCGCGCGGAGACTTCCGAGACGCGCCCCGCGCCCTTGGTGATGACCACCAGGTTGATGATCATCAGGATGAAGAAGACGAAGATGCCGACGGCATAATCGCCCGCGATCAGGAAGCTGCCGAAGGCGTGGATGACGTGGCCGGCCGCTTCCGGCCCCTCATGGCCATTGACCAGAACGACGCGGGTCGAGGCGACGCTGAGCGCCAGCCGCAACAGGGTCGTGAACAGCAGGACGGTCGGGAAGCTCGAGAAATCCAGCGGCTTGGCGACGTTGATCGCCACCATCAGCACCGCGAGGCTGAGCATGATGTTGGCGACGAAGCCGATGTCCAGCAGGGTCGCCGGGATCGGGATGATCATCAGCACGACCAGGGCCAGGATGGCGATGGGTAAGACTGCCCCCTTGGTCGACGCCAGCAGGCTGCCGCGGTTCATGGTCAATGCCGTCATCTCAGGCGCCCAGATCCGCGAGCATCAGATAAGCGAGCCGGGCATATTGCGGCGGCACCTGCATGGTCGGCCCGAAGGACGAACCCTCGCGCAGCGCCTCGAGCGAGTAAGCGGAGTCCATGAACTGCATCGGGTTGGCCGCCGGCATCGGCGCGGCCGCCGGCTGCGACGGACGGGCCTGCGCCATCTGAACATTGCCGCCGGCGCCGAGCTTCGACGCCATCAGATTGCGGACCTCGTCCAGGCTGCGGGCACCGCCGCCGCGCTTGAAGAAGATGTTGCGGTTGGCGGCCGCCTCGCGCGGGAAGCTGGCCGCGGCCGACGCGTTGGGATTGGCGTCGTGCGCGCGCAGGAAACGGGTCGCGCCGCCTGCCCCCAGGAAATGCGCCATGTAGAGATCGACCGACTGCATCGGCCGGCCGAGCCGCGATTCCAGATGGGCCTGATTGTCGCCGGCAAAGGCCGCGGCCATCGCGCTGGCAGCTTCTGGGTTGCGGCGCAGGTCCATGATCTGGCGGCGGACCGCCGGATCGCTGACATGGTAGCGGCCGTTCGAGCCGCGCTGGATCGCATTGGCGGCCCAGCCGAGGCCGTTGGCGGCGCCATGCTTGTCGACCGTGGACAGCCAGGTCTGGTCGAGGAATTGATAGAGGCCCGTGGCGCTGGACGTGCGCGCCCGCGCATTCGGGTTCAGGCCGCTTTCGACCCGCGCCTGATTGTAGAGGTAGGAAAAGTCGATGCCGCTGCGCTCGGACGCCGAGCGGATGGCCGCGTCCACCCGGGACTGCGGCAACGCGGCACTGGATACAGCGGTGGAAGACGTCATTTTCCCGACACCTCGCGAGTGGTCGGGAGAAGAGTAGCAAGGGCCGTGCCAGAGTTAGGCGGGGTGATCCCGCCGCCTATTTGCCGTCATGCCGAACTGGTTTCGGCATCCATTTCGACGCCTGCGCGACGTCGCGACACAGGCCCTGAACCAGGTTCAGGGTAACGCTCAATGGGGTGAAAAACGGCAGCGATCAGCCGCCGAGGAACGCGCCTCAGCGGGTGTAGGTCGCCGGCATCGGCTGGCCGCGCATGGCGGCGAGCGCCTCGGAACGGCGGCGGGCGCGGTCGCCGAGGACGTTGACCCGCATCATCGCGGCTTCCGCGAGGCGGCCGATCCGCTCGGCGGCGAGTTTGAGTTCCGGGTCCGCGACCCAGGAATCGAAGCCCTTGAGCGCCTG
Source organism: Pseudomonadota bacterium (assembly GCA_023424095.1). Taxonomy (GTDB): domain Bacteria; phylum Pseudomonadota; class Alphaproteobacteria; order Sphingomonadales; family Sphingomonadaceae; genus Allosphingosinicella. Next base: position 32,758 of record JAFAEG010000150.1, read on the forward strand.
CAGGCTGCCGGCCAGTTCGGTGCCGGCCCGCTCGATCGCCGCGACGTCATTGCCGTCCAGCGCCGCGAGCAATGCCTCGTGCTGGGCTTCCAGCTGCGCCAGCTCGGCCTTCATGCGCCGAGGTCGGCCGCAATCATGCGCTCGGCAATGGCTTCGGGATCGACCTTGTAGCGGCCCTCCGCAATCGCCTGCCGGATTTCGGACACCTTGTCGCTGTCGACCGGCGCGCCCATGCCGACCAGGTCGGCGACGACGCTGCCGACAGCGCCGGAACGGCCATTTGGCGCGGCGATGCTCGTCGGTGCCGCGGCGGCACTACCCTTCCCCGCGCCGGCGCGCTGAAGCTCGATCCGCTCCGCTCCGCTCTTGCCGATCCCGTTGATCATCGCATCATTCCTTGCCTGGCCACATCAAGGCCGGTGATTTCTCAACAATCCATTACGGCGCGGATCACCTTTTATTAAATCCGCGTCGAAAATCAGAAGTGCCAGCCTAAAAACTCATCGCCACCCGGCCGTCGCTCATCACCTGGCCGATGATCGGCGCGGCGCGCGGTTCGGTGCGGACGCGGATGCGGTCGCCCGGCGCCCCGTCCTGCTCGGCGATCGCCTGACGCGAGACGGTGAAGCCCCCCGTCACCACGACCAGAGCGACCGGATCGCCGCGGCGGATGGTCGGCTCGGCCCGGGCCTGACGCAGGGCCGGCGTCGAGGCGGCGCGGACGGCCACCTCTTCCTGGCTTTGCTGGACCGGCACGCGGATGCGCCAGCCGATCTGCTGGCAGCGCACCGTCACCGCGCCCAGATTGACCGGCTCGACGATGATCGGGGCCGGGCAGACCTGCAGGCGCAGGCGGCGGTCGACCGCGCGCAAGGCGCCGCCGGGCTGGCCGATCTCGGCCCCCAGAGTGGCGGCGACCTGCTGGTCGATCTCATCGATGCTGTGAAAGGCCTGCGCGCCCGCGGGCGCGGCGATGCACGCCCCGCTCAGCAAGGCGGCGGCGATCGCGGCATGTCGGAAAGTTGACGGCATGGCAGGCTGCTCCACGGTTTCGCGGAATACTAAGCAACGGCCGTGCCAGATGCGGGCTCGAGACGGTAAAAAAGCGGGAGGTCCGGGCGCATGTCGTCGTCGGATGCGCCCGATCCTCCCGCTTTGAAGCAAACCGGCAATACGCCGCCGGTCGCGGCAATTTCTTGCCGCTCGCACCCCCGCCGCCAGTGAGGGACGGTATGCCACAGGGGCCGCACATGAAACTGGCACGGCCATTGCAGCAAAGCGTCGTGAGTGCCTGCCATGTCGGAATAACGGCGGCCTGCACGAGACTTTTAGGGACGGACGCAAAATGTCTGACGAACTGTTCGGGATCCACGGCACCGCATTGTCGCTGCGCTCGCAGCGGCTCTCGATGCTCGCGTCGAACATCGCGAACGCCGCGACCCCCGGTTATAAGGCACGCGACATCGACTTCAGTGCCGCGATGCAGGCCGCCGAGTCCGGCATGGACAGCTTCGGCGCCGTCGGCAGCGCCACGCGCTACCGCGTGCCCGTGATGCCCAGCGAGAATGGCAATACGGTCGAGCTTTCGACCGAACAGACCCTCTTCGCGGAAAATGCGGTCCAGTACCGCGCGACCCTCTCCTTCCTGGAAGGCCGCATCAACACCATCAAACGCGCGCTGAAGGGAGAGTAAGAGATGGGCGATCGTCCGCTTTCCGTGTTCGACATTTCGGGCCGCGCGATGAGCGCGCAGCTCGTGCGTCTGAACACCACCGCTTCGAACCTGGCCAATGCCGGCACCGTGTCGAGCAGCCGCGCGACCGCGTTTCGCGCGCTTCGCCCGGTGTTCGAGAGCCAGGAGATGTCACCGGGTGTCGCCACCGTCGGAGTCGGCCGCATCGTCCGCTCGGACGTCGAGCCGACCCGCCAGTACAATCCCGACCACCCGCTCGCCGACGCAGACGGCAATGTCTGGGTCGCGGGCGTCGATCAGGCGTCCGAGCTGGTCGAGATGGTCGAGGCGGCGCGCCAGTATCAGAACAATGTCCAGGTCCTGCAAACCGCCAAGACCTTGACGCTCGACACCTTGAGGCTTGGCCAATGAGCGTAATTGACGGGCTGAACGCCCCCAACACCCTGCCCCCGACCAGCAGCGCGATCGGCGGCCAGGCGCTCGATCAGCGCGCTTTCCTGCGTCTGCTGACCACGCAGATGACGACCCAGGATCCGTTCAATCCGGTCGACAACACGCAGATGGTCGCCCAGATGGCGCAATTCAGCTCGGTCGCCGGCATTGCCGAGATGAACCAGTCGCTGAAGACGTTGATCTCGAACCTGACCGGCTCCGGCCGCCTGTCCGACGCCTCGAGCTGGATCGGCCGTTCGATGCTGGTCAATGCCGATGTCGCCACGCCTTTGCGCGACGGCGCTTATGCCGGCGAGCTGACCCTGCCCGCCGACGCGGATCAGGTCTCGATCAGCTTCGTCGACGCAAATGGCGCGACCGTGCACACGATGGAGCTGGGCGCCCGCGAGGCCGGCCCCGCCGCCTTCATGTGGGACGGCAAGAATGAGGCCGGTCAAATCGTCGCCGACGGTCCGCTGAAGGTCGTCGTCACCGCCCGCGCCGGCACCGGCGCCGTCACCCCGACCATCGCCACTTGGACGCCGATCGCCGGCCTCCAGTCGCCCGCCGCCGGCGGCGAGGCGCGCTTGGTCACCGGCCTTGGGCTGAAAAAGCCCGAAGACGCCATCCGCATCGCCTGAACCACCAGTATCATCCCCATCACCCCGAGGAGACTTTCATGAGCTATTACACTTCGCTCTCCGGCCTGCGCGCCGCCCAGACCGACCTGTCGGTCACGGCGAACAACATCGCCAACGTTGGCTCGGTCGGCTTCAAGAAGAGCCGCGCCGAATTCGGCGACATGATGCCGCCGTCGAGTTCGACTGCCGGCACCGGCACGCGCCTGAAGTCGATCACCCAGAATTTCACCCAGGGCCAGTTCGAGAACTCGTCGCGCGACCTTGACCTCGCGATCAACGGCAGCGGCTTCTTCATGACCCGCGAGAACGGCGGCACCGGCGACATGACCTTCACCCGGGACGGCGCGATGTCGATCGACGCCAATCGCTTCCTGGTCGATTCCCGCGGCGCCAATCTGCAGGCCTTCCCGGTCGACGCCAATGGCGATCCCACGACGACCGCTTTGGCCTCCGCGATCAGCATCCAGATCCCCGAGTTCAGCACCGCCACCGGCGCGCGCCTCAGCGATGTGTCGGTCGATCCGAAGGGGTTGATCATGGCGACCTTCTCGGACGGCAGCACGGAACCGCTCGGCAGCATCGCCGTCGCCAATTTCTCCAACCCGGCCGGCCTCCGCCAGCAGGGCGACGGCCGCTGGACCGTCACCAGCGACAGCGGCCCGGTGCAGACCGGCACGGCGAAGACCGATGGCGTCGGCACCATCATGACCGGCGCGATCGAACGCGCCAACGTCGATCTGACGGAGGAGCTCGTCGCCCTGATCGCGGCGCAGCGCAACTTCCAGGCCAATGCGAAGGCGATCGAAACCGCCAACGCCCTGACCCAGACCGTCACCAACCTGCGCAACTAAGTCACGCGGTTAAAAGGGAGTTCGCGGCATGAACGGAATCGTTCAATCATCGGTGGCAGCGCTTCGCACGGCGATGAACCGCCAGGCGATGACCGCGAACAACCTCGCCAACGCCAATACCGCCGGCTTTCGCGCGGACGTGTCGGCCAACCGGTCGACCTTCCTGCAGGCCGGCGGCCAGATTTTCGGCGCCCGGGTCAGCGGCACCATCGTCGACGCCAATATGGCGCCGGGCGCGATCACCCAGACGGGACGCAATCTCGACGTCGCCGTCTCGGGCGAGGCGTTGCTCACCGTCCAGGCGCTGAATGGTGACGAGGCCTATACGCGCCGCGGCGACCTGACGGTCACAGACAGCGGCCTGCTGACCACCGGCGACGGCACGCCCGTCCTCGGCGAAGGCGGGCCGATCACTTTGCCCCCGCATGAAAGCGTGCGCATCGACACCGACGGCGCGATCTGGATCGTGCCCGCCGGCGGCGACGCCGACAATCCGACCCAGATCGACCGGCTGAAGCTGGTGACGCCGGTCGGCAGCCAGATCGCCAAGGGCCTCGACGGCCTGTTCCGGGTCCGCGGCGGCGGCGCGCTGCCGCAGGATCCCGAGGCGCGGGTGACCGCCGGCAGCCTTGAGCAATCGAACGTGAACACCACCCAGGCGCTCGTCGACATGATCGAGGCGAGCCGCGCCTGGGACACGCAGATCAACCTCATCACTTCGGCCAAGGAGCTCGACACGAGCGCCGCCGATCTGATGCGCCTTCCCGCCTGACGGAGTTTAGACAGCCATGACCAACGCCGCTCTCCACGTCGCCCGCACGGGCCTCGACGCCCAGGCCGCGCGCATGCGCGTCATCGCCAACAACCTGGCGAACGTGAACACCACCGGCTTCCAGCGCGAGCGGGCCGAGTTTCAGACCCTGGCCTATCAGACCATCACGGCGCCGGGCGCCGCCTCGTCGGGCGACAATCGCTATGCGATCGGCCTGTCGCTGGGCTCGGGCGTGTCGATGACCGGAGTCAGCCGGGTCGGGACGCCGGGACCGGTCAATTCGACCGGCAATCCCTATGACCTTGCCATTCAGGGCGAGGGCTTCTTCCAGATCGCGCGTCCGGACGGCACCACCGCTTATACCCGCGCTGGTAATTTCCAGATTTCGCCGGAAGGCCAGTTGGTCACTTCCGAAGGCTTCCCGCTGCAGCCGGACATTCGTGTCCCGGAAGGCACGGCGTCCGTGACGATCGGCGCCGACGGCAAGGTCTCGGCGCAGGTCGCCGGCCAGACCGAGGCGTCCGAAGTCGGCCAGATCGAGATCGCCCGCTTTGCCAATCCGGCCGGCCTGCTGCCGCTCGGCGACAATCTTTACCAGGCCACCCAGGCGAGCGGCGAGGCGCAGACGGGCGTCGCCGGTGCCGAGGGCCGCGGTTCGATCCGCCAGGGCGCGCTCGAAGGCTCCAACGTCAATGTCGTCCAGGAGCTGGTCGACATGATCGAGACTCAGCGCGCCTATGAGGTGAACTCAAAGATGATCCAGTCGACGGACGAAATGCTCCGCAACGCCAACCAGCAGCTGTGATCATGAGCGCTTCAATCTTCATCGCCGCCACCTTGCTGGCGCTCGAACCGCCGCGGCCCGGCTATCAGCCGAGCTTCTCGGTGCCGGCCCCGCCGCCGGTCGCCAACGGCTCGATCTTCCAGGTGACGAACGGCTATGCGCCGCTGACCAGTGGCCAGCGCGCCGCGCAGGTCGGCGACGTGCTGACCGTCGTGCTGACCGAGCGCACGCAGGCGGCCGCGACGGCGGGCACCTCGACCCAGCGCGACGGCAATATCGGCCTTCGGCCGCCCACCACCGGCGCGCTCGCGCTGTTCACGCAGACCGACGCGACTGTCGGCGGCGGCTCGCAATTCGGCGGTACCGGCCAGACCACCCAGTCGAACCAGCTGTCGGGCGAGATCAGCGTCACCGTGGTCGAGGTCCATCCCAATGGCACGATGGTGGTGCGCGGCGAGAAAAGCCTGCGCCTCAACCGCGGCAACGAATTCATCCAGGTGATGGGCATCGTCCGCCCCGCCGACATCACGCCGGACAATCGGGTCGCTTCGACCCGGCTGGCCGACGCCCGCATCACCTATTCGGGCCGCGGCGAAATCGCCCGCGCCGCCCGCGAAGGGTGGCTGCAGAAATTCTTCAACTTCGTCAGCCCGTTCTGAGGTGGATGCGATGCGTATGATGGCTCTCCAGCCGCTCCGGACGAACCGGCGCCTGATCCAGCTGCTGCTGGCGGCGCTGGCCGCGATCCTGATCGCCTCGCCCGCCCAGGCGCAGCGGATCAAGGATATCGGCTCCTTCCAGGGCGTTCGTTCGAACCAGCTGACCGGCTACGGCATCGTCGTCGGCCTCGCGGGGACGGGCGACGACAATCTCGCTTACGCCACGCAGGCGATGGGCGGGGTCGCCAGCCGCTTCGGCCTGGTGCTGCCGCCGGGCGTGAACCCGTCGCTGCGCAATGCCGCGGCGGTGATGATCACGGCCGAGCTGCCGCCCTTCGCCAATCCCGGCCAGCGCATCGACATCACCGTCTCCGCGCTGGGCCGCGCCCGCTCCTTGCGCGGCGGCACGCTCATCATGACGCCGTTGCGCGGCGCCGATGACCAGATTTACGCGATGGCGCAGGGCAACCTCGTCGTCGGCGGCCTCGGCGTTTCTGCGCAGGACGGGTCGCAAGTCACCGTCAACGTCCCGAGCGCCGGCCGAATCCCCGGCGGCGCAACGGTGGAACGCGCGGTCGACACCGGCTTCGCGTCCGCGCCCGAACTCTTCTTCAACCTGGCCGATGCGGACCTCACCACCGCCGGCCGCGTCGCCGACGCGATCAACGCCTCGATGGGCCAGCCGATCGCGCGGGCGATGAATGGCGGCTCGATCGCCATCACCGCCCCCGCCGGGGCGCAGGCGCGCACCGCCTTGATGGGCCAGATCGAAAACCTGACCGTCGATCCGGGCGAGGCGCCAGCCCGCGTCATCGTCAATTCGCGAACGGGCACGGTCGTCATCAACGGCGCCGTCAGGATCGCGCCCGCCGCAGTCAGCCACGGGCGCCTCACCGTGCAGGTCGAGGAAAATCCCACAGTCGTCCAGCCAGCGCCCTTCTCGCGCGGCCAGACGGCGGTGCAGCAGAACAGCACGATCAGTGTCGAAGAGGAGCGCGCCCGCATGTTCGAAGTCGGCGGCGGCGCGAACCTTTCCGAGATCGTCCGCGCGGTGAACGCGATCGGCGCCACCCCGTCGGATCTGGTCGCGATCCTGGAAGCCCTCAAACAGGCCGGCGCACTGCGCGCGGAACTGGTGATCCTGTGATCAATCCGACCTCAACGGCGGCGACGCCCGCCACCGCCAATCCAACCGCGACCGACCCGCGTGAGGCGCAATTGCGCCAGGCGGCCGAGGCGTTCGAGGCGGTCTTCCTGCGCCAGCTGATCGGCTCGATGCGCCAGGCCAAGCTCGCCGACGACGTGTTCGGCTCGGCCGCGACCGAGCAGTTTCGCGACATCGCCGATTCGAACCTCGCCGATAATATGGCGCAACAGGGCAGCTTCGGCATTGCCGATCTGCTGCTGCAGCAGATGCGCGCCGTGATCCGCCGGGTCGATGGCCCGGCCGGTGCCGCCGGGACTCCGGCCGCGCCCGCACACACCAACAATGTCGGAGGCACGGCGTGAGCGATCTTCTCGGCATCGGCCTGAGCGGTCTGACCGCCTATCGCAGCGCGCTTGCCGCGGTCGGCGAGAATGTCGCCAATGCCGAGACGCCCGGCTATTCCCGCCGCACCATCCGCCTCTCCGCGATCGACGGCGGCGCCGGACGCGATCCGCAATATCGCGACGATATGAACTTCAACGGCGTCCGGGCGACCAGCGTGATCCGCGCCTATGATATTTTCCGCGCCGCCGAGGCGCGCCACGCCTCGGCCGGCTCCGGGCGCAGCGCCATCCGCGAACAATGGCTGTCCGGCATCGAAACCGCGCTGGACGATGGCTCGACCGGCATCGGGAGCCGTCTCACCGCTTTCTTCAGCGCCGGCGACACGCTCGCATCGGCCCCGGAAGACCCGCTCAACCGCACCCGCTTCCTGATGGCGCTGGACGATGTCGCCGGCTCCTTCCGCACGACCGCCACCGCGCTCAACCGCATCGGCGCGGCCGTCGGCGAAGCCGCCGGCCTTGAGGCGACGCAACTCAACCAGACGCTGAACGCGCTCGCCGACATCAACCGCTCGCTGATCACCGCGCCGGAAGGGGGCACCACCCGCGCCGCGATGGAGGACGAACGCGACCGCCTGATCGATTCGATCGCCGGCGCGATCGACGTCGTCGTCAGCTATGGCGATCATGGCACCGCTACGGTGAGGATGGCAGACGCGCCCGGCGCGACCGTCATCGCGCCCGGCAATGTCGGCCAGTTCGCCGTCAGCCATGCGCCCGACGGGCGGATCAGCATCCAGCTTACCAACAATAGCGGCACCGCGACGATCGCGCCCGTCACCGGCCGGCTCGCCGGCTATGTCGACGCGGCCAATGTCACCGCCGACCGCCGCGCCGCGCTGGACACTTTGGCCCAGGATTTCGCCGCCGACGTCAATGCCTGGTCAAATGCCGGCCTCGACGCCAACGGCGCCGCCGGCGCGAACCTGCTCGACGCGAGCGCTGGCGCGACCGGCATGACCAGCCTGGTCACCAACCCGGCCCAGGTCGCGGCGGCGAACGGCAGCAGCCGCAACGGCAACCTGCTCGACCTCGACGCCCTGCGCGGTGCGACCGGTTCGGAGCGCCGCTGGACCGAAATGGTCTCCGGCCACGCGCTGCAGCTCAATGCTGCCAAGTCCGAAGCCGCGGCGAACAAGGCGTGGAAGGAAAACACCTATGCCGCGCTCGACGAGACGACCGGCATCGATCTGGATCGGGAGGCGGCGGACCTGCTCCGCTTCCAGCAGGCCTACAGCGCCTCAGCGCGCATCGTGCAGGTCGGCCGCGAGATTTTTCAGGACATCCTGAACGTATTCTAGGAATGACGAGATGATCACCGGCACCCGTTTCCAGCTCACCCGTGAGATCAACCGCCAGATGCAATTGGCGTCCGAAATTGCGCGTGCGCAGTCGGAAATCTCCGCGGGCGGCAAGCGCATCCTCTCCCCGTCGGACGATCCGATCGGGGCCGCGCGCGTGGCCGCGATCGGCCGTTCGCAGACCGACAACAGCACCTGGAAGAGCAACCTGAACGCCGCCGCGGCGCTTTCGAGCAATGCCGAAGGCGTGCTGGATTCGATCGTCAGCGCCTTCGACCGGGTCAACGAATTGATGCTCGGCGCCTCCAACGGCACGCTGTCGGCCGAAAACCGGCTGGCCGCGGCGCTGGAAATCGAAAGTATCGCCGCCGAGATCGCGACCATGCGCGACACGCTGGATTCGCGCGGCTCTCCCCTCTTTCCCACCGCGGCGGACGCGATCAGCCTGCCGGTCGGCGCCAATCTGGACATCGCCGCGGTGCCAACCCGGGAATCGGTGTTCAACCTGACCACTGGCGCCGGCGCGACCAGCCTAACCGCCATTCTCGGTGACGCCGTCAACGCGTTGCGGGCGAACGATCCGGCCGCGATCGCCGCCTCGCTCGCCCAGACCAACGCGGCGTCGAGCCACACCATCGCCGCGCACGCCGAACAGGGTGCGCGCGGCTCGCGCATCGACGCGCTGGCGGACCGGCTGGTGAATAACGAGCTTGACCTGAAGGTCGAGCGTTCCGGCATCGAGGACGCCAATATCAGCGAGCTGCTCGCCACGATCGCCGCGAAGAAATTGTCGCTGGACGCCGCCCAGGCGGTCTTCGCGCGGGTGAATCAGTCCACCCTGTTCGACCTGCTGCGCTAAGCTTTTTCCAAGAACCGCCGTCATTGCGAGCGGCGAAGGCCGTTAGCCATTCGCGACGGCCGGCGGGCAGGCGAAAAATGCGCCTCGCCGCCAAGAAAGATCATCACCGCGATCTTAACCATTAAGTCTGCTGCCCAGCGCCGTTAATCACCTTGGGCACGAGCATTTCTCGTCGCCCTTGAACCAGTAGCGGGCGGGGACGAATATGTTTGCGGGTATCGGCATTGTCGTCGTCTTGCTGATGGTGTTCGGCGGCTTCATGGTTGCCGGCGGCAACATGGACGTCGTCCTGCACGCCCTTCCCCTGGAAATGATGATCATCGGCGGCGCCGCTCTGGGCGCGACGATCATGGGCAATTCCCTGCCCCAGCTAAAGGCGATCGGCGGCGGCTTCGGCAAGGTGTTCAAGGGCCCGCGCCACAAGCGCCAGGATTATCTCGACACCATCTTCCTCGTTTCCAAGCTGATGAAGATGCTGCGCACCGAAGGTCCGGTCGCGGTCGAGCCGCATATCGAGGATCCGAAGGAAAGCGCGATCTTCTCCGAATATCCGCGCCTGCTGAAAGACGAGGCGCTGATCCACCTGATCTGCGACACGCTGCGGCTGGTTGTGGTCTCTTCCGGCACGCTCAATCCGCACGCCGTCGAGGAAGTGATGGATAATGCCATCAAGACCCACCATCACGAGGCGATGCGGCCGATCAACGCGCTGCAGACCCTGGCCGACGCCTTGCCCGCGCTGGGGATCGTCGCGGCCGTTCTGGGCGTCATCAAGACGATGGGCTCGATCGACAAGCCGCCGGCGATCCTGGGCGGCATGATCGGCTCGGCGCTGGTCGGCACCTTCCTGGGCGTCTTGCTGTCCTACGGCCTGGTCGGCCCGTTCGCGAACCGCGCCAAGCAGGTCGTGGAAAGCGACGGCGCGATCTACGACGTGGTCAAGCAGATCATCGTCGCCTCGCTGCAGGGCCACCCGCTGCCGCTGGTGATCGAAGCCGCCCGCTCGGGCATCCAGCACCAGAACCAGCCGGCCTTCGCCGAGGTGTTCGACGGGATGCGGGGTAGGTAAGGATGGCCACCCTCGCCCGCGGCAGGAACGAGCCGCCCCCCGCCCCGATCATCGTCGTCAAGAAGATCATCGAAGCGCCGCACGAGGCGCATCACGGCGGCGCGTGGAAGATCGCCTACGCCGATTTCGTCACGGCGATGATGGCCTTCTTCCTGTTGATGTGGCTGGTCGGCGCGACCGACGAGGATCAGCGCCGCGGCCTGGCCGATTATTTCACGCCGACCCTTATCGAGTACAAGCAGAACAGCGCCGGCGCGAACGGCATCATGGGCGGCGATTCCATCATCGCGGCCGAAAATTACCCGCACAAGGCGGCGCAGACCGGGCGGCAGACGATCGTTCTGCCGCGCGACGCGACGGGCGGCATTCGCGAGGGCGCGAGCAGCGGCCAGTGGCAGGAGATTGAGCGCTTCGCCCGGCTGAAGCAGGAGCTGGAGCGTCGTATCCAGCAGAATCCGGAAACGCGCGCGCTGGCTCAGCAAATCTCGTTCACGCAGACCGAGCATGGCCTGCGCATCGACCTGGTCGACCGCGCCGATTTCTCGATGTTCGAGGTCGGCACCGATCGGCTGCGGGCCGAGGCGATGCAGCTGATCCGCGAGGTCGCCTCGGCGATCCGCACGGTGCCGAACCAGATCATCGTTCGTGGTCACACCGACAGCCGGCCTTATGGCCGCGGCCAGGTGATGAACAATTGGCTGCTGTCGACCGCCCGCGCGGAGACCACCCGGACCGCGCTTGAGCGCTCCGGCGTGCTGCTCGGCCGCTTCAGCCGGATCGAGGGCGTCGCCGACCGCGAGCCGTTCGTGCCGCAGGACCGGATGGACCCGCGCAACCGCCGCATCTCGATCACCCTGGTCGCCGCCGCCCCGGCCCGCGCCGAGCAGGTGGCCGCCGCCGCGCCGCGTCCGCCGGCCTCCGCTCCTCCGGCCACGCCCCCCGCACCGGCCCAGGCGCGCTGATATGGGACGGAGCGCTTTGCAGGACGGTTCGGCTGTGCCACAGAGCCCTCCGCCCGCGATTGGTACATCGCAGGACTGTGCGTGGGGGTTCAACACAGAAAAGCAGGTCCGGGTGAGCAACGGCTTCTCTCGCGACGAAGGCATCCAGCAGGTTTACGGCGATATCGGCGCGTTCCTCGCGGAACACCGCCTGTATCCCGCGCCTGCAAATTATGCCCTCGTCTTCAACATCGTCACCGAGCCCGAAGGCCCGGCGGCGACGGCTGTGGCCGCGGTCATTGCGGACGGGCTGCGGCTGAGCCAGGCGGACGCCGACCGGATCCGCGTCGAATGCGGGATCGACGTCAGCGGCGGCGCCCCCGTGCCGACTCAGGAAACCCTCGCCCGCGCCCGTCGCCAGATCGACGATTTCGCCCAGATCGTCGAAACCACCCGCGCCCAGGCCGAAGCCTATGGCGAGGACCTGATCCGCGGTGCCGAGGAACTCGGCCAGGCCGAGATCGGCCATCCGGCGGTGGCCGAAGTGGTGCGGATCACCGGCGCGATGATCGAGCGCACCCGCAAGACCGAGACCCAACTCGAGGTCGCGCGCATGGAGGCCAGTTCGCTCCGCCGCCGGCTGGCCGAGGCGGAAGACGAGGCGCGGCGCGATCCGCTGACCCGCCTGCCCAATCGCCGCGCGTTCGAGGACAAGTTGGAAGAATTGCTCGCCAGCAGCAGCCTGTGCAGCATCGCGATCTGCGACATCGACCATTTCAAGTCGATCAATGACGGCCACGGCCACGCCGTCGGCGACCGGGTACTGAAAATGTTCGCCGACGTGCTGAGCAACAATTGCGACCAGCATATGGTCGCCCGGATCGGCGGCGAGGAATTCGTCGTCCTGTTCGAAGGCCTGACCCCCGATGTCGCGGGCGAGATCCTGGACGACGCCCGCAGCGAGCTCGGCGCCCGCACCTTCCGAATTCGCGGCACCGACGTGCCGCTGGGCCGGGTCACCTTCTCGGCCGGCGTCGCCCATTGCGTCGAGCGCTCGGGCGAGGCGCCGCTGAAGCGCGCCGACGATCTGCTCTACCGCGCCAAGAATGCCGGGCGGAACCAGGTGCTTATCGAGGCCGCATGAGCGCGCGCGTATCGCTCCTGATCGTCGCGGCCCTCGCCGCCGCGGTCGGTGCGACCCCGGCCGCGAACGCGCAGCGGCTCCGGACGCCGATCGTCGTCACCGCCGGCGAAACCGGCTGCTATCCGGGCCATATCTACAATCTGCAGACGGCGGACGGCTTCCTCGCGGTCCGCGCTGGTCCCTCGACCCGCGACCGCCGGCTCGATCGCCTCGTCAACGACGATCGGGTCTACACCTGCCTGCGCAGCGGCCGCTGGATCGGCATCGTCTATGCGCCGCGCGGCAGCACGATCGACTGCGGCGTTCACCAGGCCTGGCCCGCCACCCGCCGCTATGCCGGGCCGTGCCGAACGGGCTGGGTGCATCGCAATTTTGTCGGTGTCGCCGATCTGTTCGACGACGAACTGGGCGGCGACTAGAGGCCGCCCTCCACCACGTCCTTGCCGAGCGCTTCCAGGCCCTCCCGCAACACCCGGGCACAGGCCGACAGCATGGCGGGATCGGCGCTTCGGATCACGAAATTTGCGCCCGTTCGCCCCTCGCGGAAGAAGGGATAGCTGCCGATCTGGGTGCCCGGATGCGCCTTCTCGGTCTCCGCGAGCAGGGTCGCCACCTCGCTCTCCGCGAGCCAGCCGCCCAAGGTCGCCGAAAGCAAGGGCCGGCCGCCCTCGATCTTCCCCACCAAGGATTCCAGCATCATCGCGGCGATCTTCGGCACGCCGGCCAGGATGTAGATATTCTCGACATGGATGCCCGGCGCGCCGGAATAGACATTCTCGATCAGCGCCGCCCCTTCGGGCACCCGCGCCATCCTGAGGCGCGCCTCGTTGATCCCGCCGCGATCGGCATAGAAAGCTTCGAGGATCGCCCGCGCCTGTGGATGGACGATCACCTCGCGGCCCAGCGCCGCGGCGATGCCGTCGACGCTGATGTCGTCATGCGTCGGGCCGATCCCGCCGGTGGTGAACAGATAGTCGTTGGTCGTCCGCAGCGCGTTCACCGCTTCGGCGATCGCCTCGATCCGGTCCGGCACGATCCGCACCTCGGCCAGGCGGATGCCCTGCAGGTTCAGCCAGATGCCGACCTGCGCGACATTGCGGTCCTGGGTGCGGCCCGACAGGATTTCGTCGCCGATCACCAGCAAGGCGGCGGTCCAGATGCGCTCCTCGGCCATGCCCCGCGCATGAAGGAGGCTTCATTGAGAAGCAACCGCCGGATCGCTATATGGCGGGCATGGATATTCAGACGATCGACACCAGCGGCGAGATTATCGGCCGCAGCGGCGCCATCAAGCTGCACGGCCCGCCCGCTTTCGCCGGCATGCGCGCCGCCGGCCGCTGCGCCGCCGAAATCCTCGATTTGCTCGTGCCCCATGTGGTGCCGGGCGTGACCACGCAGGAGTTGGACGACATCGTCTATGCCGAGATGCGCCGTCGCGGCGCGGTTCCGGCGACCCTGGGCTATCGCGGCTATACCAAGAGCTGCTGCACCTCGGTGAACCACGTCGTCTGCCACGGCATTCCGGGCGACCGGGTGCTGAAGGATGGCGACATCGTCAACATCGACGTCACCCCGATCCTCGACGGCTGGCACGGCGATACAAGCCGCATGTTCCTGGTCGGCGATGTCGGCATCAAGGCCAAGCGGCTGGTCGACGTGACCTATGAATGCCTCCTGCTCGGTATCGAGCAGGCGAAGCCGGGCAACACGCTCGGCGACATCGGCGCGGCGATCCAGCGCCATGCCGAGAGCAACCGCTATTCGGTCGTGCGCGATTTCTGCGGCCACGGCCTCGGCCGAGTCTTCCACGACGCGCCGGAAGTGGTCCATGCCGGCCGCCCCGGCACCGGCCCGGAACTGATGCCCGGCATGTTCTTCACGATCGAGCCGATGATCAACATCGGCAAGGCGGCATCCAAGATCCTCGACGATGGCTGGACGGCGGTCACCCGCGACCGCTCGCTCTCCGCCCAGTTCGAACATTCGATCGGCATTACCGAGGATGGCTGCGAGATTTTCACCGCCAGCCCCGCCGGCCTCGACCGGCCGCCTTACGCCTGAGCATTGCCCGTGCGTCGCGGCCTGGCCCTGCTCAGCCTCGCGACGCTCGCCGCCTGTGAAGAGCCGCCGCCGCTGTTCAGCGCGATATGCAATGACGGCACCCGTGTCGCTGGGACGCGCGAGGTGGTGGAAAGCCGCTGCGGGCGTCGCCGCGGCCTAAACTCGCTGACCCCGCTCGGCGAGGGCGAGCAGTCTCCGCCGGGGAACGAACAGGCGTCCGAACCGCCCGCGTAACGATTGAACGCGTCCCACGTCGGTGGTATAAAACCGGCTTCCTGGCGGGGGATCGCCATGACCGACAAGCCTCACGATTTGACCCGGCGCGCCTTTGGCGGCGTGCTGCTCGGCGGTGCTGCCTTGGCCGCAGGTGGAAGAGCGCTCGCGCAGGGCCGAATCCTGCCGACCCCGACCTCGGATGAAGGCCCATTCTATCCGGTCGACACCAGCCTGGAGAGCGACGCCGACTTGGTCTGGCTGCGCGGCCGCCCGGCCCGCGCTCTGGGCGACGTCATCCAGGTCAGCGGCCGGGTGCTCGACCGCCACGGGCAGCCGGTCGGCAATGCCCGCATCGACCTGTGGCAGGCCAATGCGGCCGGGCGCTACGATCATCCTGCCGACGTTTCGACCGCCCCGCTCGATCCGAATTTTCAGAGTTTCGCGATCATCCGCACAGACGCGCAAGGTGGCTGGCGGATCACCACCATTCGTCCCGGCGGCTATGATTCACCGATCGGCCACCGCACCCCGCACATCCATTTCGCCGTGCCGCGAGCGGACCAGAGGCTGGTCGCCCAACTCTATTTCCCCGAGAACCAGCGGACCAATGCTGCCGACGGGCTCTATCGCCAACTCGGCGCCGACGCCCCGCGCTCGATGGCGCGGGCCGTGGCGGCCGACCGCTATGAGTGGGACATTGTCCTGGGCTGAGCGGGCCTCAGTTACGCACGCGCCGGTAGGGGACGAACTCGCCCAGGAATACGCTGCCGCGGAACATGCCGGAGGCCGGGTCGACCATCCGGATCGTGTCGATCGAGCACAGCTGTCCGGTGTGCGAGCGCACCACCTGCGTGTCGTCGCGGTCGAGCGACTCGGCGCCGGAGCGCGGCCGATTGACGTAGATCGTGCTGCCGGCATCGAACAGGATCGCCGTCCCGTCGATGATCCGCGAATTGCGGACCGTGCGCAGGTTCAGGCAATTGACCGGTTCGCCGGCGACCCGGCCTTCCAGTGCGCGCTCGAGCTGCTGCTCGGGGGTGGGTCGCTGATCGGCCTGGGCCGGGAGAGCGAGCGCTGCACTGGCGGCGATCGCGGCGATAGAGAGGAGCTTGCGGGCCATGATCCGTCCTTCCCGAATACACGTAAGTTACAAAGGCTCAGCGAGCCTTGCGCTTCACCGGATTAACGCGCGCTGACCCCGGACGGGCCCAGCCCACCGCCATCTTTACTTGACTCGGGCGGGCAACAAAGCGCTGATGAATCGCCATCCACCTATGGGGGTTCGAGTCCATGAAATTCCGTCCGCTGTTCATCGTCGCGTCGGTCGCGGCGCTGTGTGCCTGTAACAAGGCCGCAACCAACACCACTGCCACCACCAACAC